>JAUSLB010000312.1 GCA_030646655.1 Deltaproteobacteria bacterium
GTGTCCCCCGAGCACAGGAAGTGCGCCGTGAGCCTTAGATCCGCCGTGGCCACATACAAGAAGGCCTACGACCTTATAAGCATCGGGGCGTACAAGGGGGGGAGCGACCCGAAGGTCGACCACGCGATAAAGGTGATAGACAGGATAAACTCTTTCCTAAGGCAGGACATAAACGAGGGGGCCGGATACGAGAACTGCCTTCAGACCCTATTCGGCCTCGGAGCGTAGGACAATATGGGCAAATTCGTCTTTAAGCTCGAGCCGCTCTACGAGTACAGGCAACGGATGGAGGAGATAAGCCAGAGGGAGTTCTCGGAGGCATTAAGGAGGCTTGAGGATGAGGAGGTTAAGCTCAATCGCCTTAAGGCCGCCAACCAGAAGGCCTTCGGCGAGATGGACGAGATGAAGGAAAAGGGCGCCGGGGTAGAGGAGATAAACCTCTATTACCTCTACATAGCGGGCCTTAAGAACAGGATAGGCGAACAGGAAAAGATACTGAAGGAGTTTAGGGAATTACTCGAGCTTAACAGGAAAAAGCTCATCGAGGCGTCAAAGGGAAGGAAGGTTATTGAAATAATGAAGGAGAGGTCGTTCAATTCCTATATAGAGGGCATTAACAGGGAGGAGCAGAAAACTGCCGACGACATGGTCAACAGCCTTTATAAAAGGAGCGGCAACCAATGAGCATGAAGATAAAGATTATCGCCTCAGGCGCCGCCATCTTAACGGCCCTTGTAATCGGCGGGGCTTTTTCAAAGACCCTTGTCCACGCCGCCGCGCCCCCGGCGGGAGAAGCCGCTCTAAAAAAGGACGCGCCTGCCCAGAATGATAAGGACAGGGGCCTTATCGAATCCGTCGGGAGAAGGCAGAAGGATCTCGATTCAAGGGAAGAGGAGCTTAAGATAAAGGAGGAGAGGATTGCCGCGATAAGGGGGGATGTAGAGGCCCGGATAGCCGAGCTTAAGAGATTGCACTCCTCTATCGAGGCGTTTGTAAAAAAGATAGACGAGGTAAACGACGAGAGGGTAAAGAGGCTGGTAAAGATCTACGAGTATATGAGCCCTGAAGAGGCCGCCGCGAGGATAGAGAAGCTCGATCAGGGGACGGCCGTGATGATACTCGCATCCGTCAGCGAAAAGAAGGCCGCCAAGATCCTCGGCTTTGTGGATGTAGAAAAATCCGTGAAGCTCAGCAAGGCCTTAAGGATAAAAGAGGACTAACATCTTTTAAACCCCTTCTCAGGCCGCGCGCTCTGCCCTGCGGAATCCATTCCTGATTATTTCAAGTGAGTCAGCTCAATTTAAAGCCAGCTTAAAAAAGCCTTTTTGCGCCCTGCCTTCTATTCTTACACAGGCCGCAGGCTCTGCCTCATACAGGAAAAAACTGCTGCTTAGGCGGAAAAATCTGCCTGCCTTCGGATCCACCCTTGTTAAAAACCTCCCTTACACTTTCCTTCTAACCCATTGTTTTTACGGATTATTTTTTAACAGTAGATAATGGCACGGCTATTGCTAAATATCAAAACAGCTATATTTATCAAAAGGACAGGCATGGAAATCTCAGCTATTGATCCTATTCAGTTCAATAAGGCCTCTGTGCTGGCCAACGGGGCAAGGCCCTCGGAGGATTCGAGCTTCTCTACGGACTTGGACAGCGTAATGTCCGGAAGCGGTGATAAGGCCGGAAGGCCGTCCGGGACCGCCGAGGGCCTAAAAGAGCCGGGTAAGCCTGAAGGAGATGAAGCGAAGCCTGAAGAGGATAACTTCGATTCTCAGGGCCCGGTAGTTGATGTCAATCCATTCGTCATTTTCCAGCAATATGTCCCCAGCCCTGAAATAGAGGCTGAAAATGAAATGCCTGAAGAAAGCCCAGCGATTGAGCTCTCAGGCGATAAGGCCATGAAAACAGAAGAAGGCTTGGAGGGCTTAGAGCCTGCTCCAATTGCTTTAGAAAAAGAGATCGAGACCGGAATAGCTGTCATCAAGGAGATATTGGGGCCTGAGGACGAAGCGCGGGTGGAAGACGACATTGATATTAAAGCACGCGAGGCGCAAGGTGATAAGGGGGCGGAAGGAATAGGCAGGGAATTTAAGACCGGCATAGAAGGGCTCTTCGGCTCGGAAAGCGTCTCAAACGAAAAAGATATTAACGGTATTGAAAAGTCAAAAGGCGACGCTGGAGGAGAGCCTAACGATATAGCCTGTGCAATCGGGCAGCGGCGCTCATTCGAGGCGGGCAACGGCGCTCAGTGGAATGAAGACCGCGCCGGGCATCAAAAAGACGCTCAGGCCGCAGTGCCGGCGCAGGATGTCAAGGCCAATTTTGAGGTTACCGGAAAGGCGGAAGCTAAGATCAATTATCACGAAATTTACGAGAAGTTTAAGGAAGGCGTAAAGATGGGCATAGCCCGCGAGGGCGGCTCTGTGCGCTTAAGCCTCCACCCGGAGCACTTAGGCGAGATGCAGATAAGGCTTTCGATAGAGGATAAGGTCGTCAAGGCCGAGGTCCTGGTCGAGAGCGCCGCTGTAAAGGAGGCGTTAAGCGCTGATTCCGGCAGGCTGAAAGAGATATTCACCCAAAACGGTCTTACGCTCGAAAAATTTTCGATCGGCCTTAACGGGTCCCCTGAAAGAGGCGGCTCTTTTGGAACAAACGGCCGGGAAAGGCATTTCGATGGCGAAACAGGCGCGTTTAAAGAGGGTAGAAGGGCTGAAGAGGAGATGCCGCAGGCATCAAGGGGAATCGCTTCGGCGTTGGTTGACATATTCATCTAACAGGATGTTGAAAAAGTCCGTCCTGAACTTTTTCAGCCACGGATTGGCCGGAGTAAATCCGTCCAATCCTTACAAATTGCTCGACTTTTTTGTCTCGCAATTTGGCAATCCTTCCATGGATTGCATAGCAGGTTGCATTTTTCCGCAACCTGCTAATTCAATCACGGATTGGCCGGAGTAAATTCGGCCAAAGCAATCGATCCCCACATTATGGGGGATCGACTATCAGGCTGCGTTTTCCCGCAACCTGCTAAAAAGGAGGTTTGAGATGGAAGTAGGCTCAGTAAGCTCATCAGCCTATCCGGCTGGCTCTTCACCAAGCGTTGACGACACGATGGGGAAAGACGCTTTTTTAAAGCTGCTCGTGACCCAGCTCGAGAACCAGGACCCTTTGAACCCGACGGACAATACGGAGTTCGTTGCCCAGCTCGCGCAGTTCAGCTCCCTTGAGGGCATAACGAACCTCAATAGCTCGATGCAGTCGGTATCAGGGAGCCTGTCATCGCTTGAGAGCTACAGCTCCGCCGGGCTTGTCGGCAGGTTCGTAAAGGCGGAAGGGAACCAGTTCGATTTTGCGGGCTCCCCTGTCGCGTTCGGCTATGACCTTGAAGGCGCCGCAGCCTCTACATCGGTCTGCATCTACGACAGCTCAGGCAGGCTCGTAAGGAATATCTCGGTGGGCGCCGCGCCAAGCGGCTATTACGAGGTGGGCTGGGACGGGACAGACGACAACGGCAATGCGGTAGAGCCGGGCCCGTACACCTTCACGGTCAACGCCAAGGACCCCAATAATTCGGCGGTGGGGGCCCTGCCTTATGTGATCGGGATGGTATCAAGCGTGGAGATAGGCTCAGGCAAGGCTGGCTTAAATATCGGCGGCATCGTGATATCGATGGACAGCGTAAAAGAAATCTATTAAGCGGTTAAAAAAAAGGAGGGAAGATGCAGACATCACTCTACACAGGGATAAGCGGGTTAAATGCGAACATGTCGAACCTGTCGGTAATCGGCAACAATATCGCGAACGTGAATACGGTCGGTTTCAAGGGGAGCCGTATGACCTTCTCGGACGTCCTCAGCCAGACGCTGACCGGCGGGTCAGGCACGAACCAGATAGGCCTGGGAGTAAAGGCCGGCTCGATCCAGAAGCTCTTCAGCCAGGGCGCGTTCGAGACCACAGGCAACTCGCTCGACATGGCGATAAGCGGCAACGGCTTCTACGTCGTCAAAGACCCCGTCCTTAATACCACATACTATTCAAGGGCAGGCCAGTTCACGACGGACAAGGACGGCTATATCGTAAACCCCGAGGGATTAAGGCTTCAGGGATACGGAGCGAACTCTTCAGGGGTGCTCCAGAACACTTTGCAGGACTTGCAGCTCTCGACGAAAACAGTCCCCCCGAACGCTACGGCGAGCGCGGACCTCACGGCCAACCTCGACTCGAACTCCTCGATAACGGGGTTCGTCTTTACATCAGGGACTAACGACAATTTGAGGTTCAGCGTTGACGGAGGGACCACCTGGCTCACAGCGAGCCTCGTAACCGACGGCGGGCTCTCATCAGGGAACGCAACTTCAGGGGACACGGCAGCGGCGGCTATAAAGGCCGCGCTTGAGGCCGCAAACGGCAACGGGGACACATACGACGTTTCTTACGGCGACCAGACAGGGCTCTTCTCGGTAACCAATAACGCGTCCAATGCCGGCACGCTCGTGCTCGACTGGGGCAGCGCCCTATCCACATCTTCAACGCTGCTCGGCTTTACAGCCTCATCCGGCCCGCTTATCCCCGGCTCGACAAACACAGGCACTGCCGCGGGAGGGGCTTTTACCTTGTCTAAGGCCGGCGACACATCGAACTTCTCTACCCCGGTAACCGTCTATGACTCTCTTGGCAACTCCCATGTGGTGACGCTCTATTACAGGAAGGACTCATTAGGGGCGGTCGGGAACAGCTGGGAGTGGTACGCCGCAGTTGACGCGGCTGACTCGACAAGCGGTGCGACGGAGGTTCAGGCTCAGGGGACGGTCACGTTCAATACGAGCGGGGCGCTCTACTCGGAGTCCCCGGTGACATATCCGGCCGGCGGGTTTAACTTCACCGGCGGGGCCCTCCAGAACCAGCTCATCTCATTTGACTTCGGCACAAGCATAGCTCAGGCCGGCACCGGCATGGACGGCACGACGCAGTACGGCACAAACTCGGCCGTATCGATGCTCACGCAGGACGGCTATTCCTCAGGGTCTCTCCAGAGGACGAGCGTAGACCAGAGCGGGGTCATAAGCGGGATTTTCTCGAACGGGATAGAGCTGACGCTGGGGCAGGTGATCTTGGCGGATTTTCCGAGCGCTGTCGGGCTTTCAAGCGAGGGCATGAACCTGTACTCAGAGACCTACGGCTCAGGCCAGCCCCTTATAGGAGCGCCCGGCGCCTCGGGCAGGGGGCTCGTGCAGTCCTCCGCGTTGGAGCTCTCGAACGTTGACCTCGCGCAGGAGTTCGTGAACATGATAACCGCGCAGAGGGGCTTTCAGGCCAACTCGAAGGTCATAACAACTACCGACGAG
>JAUSLB010000001.1 GCA_030646655.1 Deltaproteobacteria bacterium
ATATATCTTTACCCCGGCCTCGACCAGCGATATCCCGAGCGCAGCCCCGGTGCCCTCGCCGAGCCTTAAGTTCAGGTCGATAAGGGGCCTGAGCCCTATCCTCTTAAGCATCACGCTGTGGCCCTTCTCAACGGAGTTGTGCGCTGAAAATAAGTAGTCTTTAACCTCATTCTTGAGCTCGTAGGCTACAAGCGCCCCTGCGGTCGAGATAAAGCCGTCAACGACCACCGGGACCCTCTTTGCCGCCGCGCCTATTATGAGGCCCGCTATCCCGGCGATCTCCGCTCCTCCGAGCTTCGATAAAACATCTATCGGGTCTTTTGCGTCGGGCCTGTTCACTCTCAAGGCGTCCTCGATGACCTTGACCTTGTTATTAAACGCCTTATCGTCGATCCCCGTGCCCCTGCCTGTAACCTCGGACGGGGGTAGCCCTGAGAAAGCCGCTATCATCGCGCTCGATGGGGTGGTATTGGCTATGCCCATCTCCCCTGTGCCGAATATCGCGCCCTCTACGGCGTATTCGTCGGCGAGGCTTATCCCCACCTCCATGCACTCTATCGCCTCATCCCTCGTCATGGCCGGGCCGAGCCTGATATTTTTTGTCCCGCTTATGACCTTCCTCTTCTCCAGCCCCTTCAAGTCCCCGAAGTCGAAGTCAACGCCTATATCTATTATTACGACCTCCGCGCCCGCATGCCTTGCAAGGACATTTATGCCGGCCCCCCCGTTCAGGAAGTTATAGACCATCTGCACGGTGACCTCCTTGGGGAAGGCGGAGACGCCCTCTTCAGCGACCCCGTGGTCTCCGGCGAAGGTGAATATCACCTTCCTGTTTATCCGGGGCCTTAAATTCCCTGTTACGGCGACGAATCTCTTTGCGAACTCCTCAAGACGGCCCAAACTGTCCTTGGGCTTTGTGAGCATATCGAGCCTTCCTTGAGCCTTATTAAGGAGGTCGTTGTCTATCGGGACGATCTTTTGAAGGGCGTCGTTAAGCATCCGCATTCCTTTTCTCCGCAAAGAATTTTGATGAGATTAAAGTCCCTATAAGGCCGCCGACGCCGGAAAAAACAAGAAGGAGGATAAAATAAAGCGGCCTTCCTGGCTCCCCGCCCGACCTCATCCAGAAAAGGACTGATACGGGCAGGATTAAGATAACGGGCCAGACAACGCCTGTAAACTTGTCTTTGGAGGAGATTATGAGCCCGGTGATTATGCCCATCACCAGCCCGACCCCTGGGGTTATGACGAGGCTTGAAAATTTAGACGCCTCAGGGAGCATCTTATCGAAGAGCCCCTGATTGGCGGCTATGAACGCCTTCGCCTCCTCCGGGGTCCTCCCCTTGAAAAAAGCGTTTATGAACCTGCCGTAAGGCGATATGTCAAGGGCCGTAAGCGCCCAGCATACGAAGGCGTATATGAAAAAGAACGCCATGTTCCCCGCGAAAAACGCCGCGAATATCTTTATCTTATTGTTCATGCCCCTCCAGTCTTGTTATTTTATCTTTAACGGCATCCCGGCTGTGACGAGATAGGCCTCATCGGAGAGCCCGGCTATCCTCTGGTTTATGACCCCTGATAAGTCCCTGAACCTCCTCGCAACAGGCGTAAGAGGGACTATGCCGAGCCCGACCTCGTTCGATACCGCTATAATTGATAAGGGCGATTTCTTGCAGGCCGATGCGAGCGCCTCTCCCTTTTTCAGTATCTCTCCGTTATTCAAGTCATCGGTCAGAAGGTTTGTTATCCAGAGCGTAAGGCAGTCTATGAGGACTACCCCGCTCCCTTTAAGCCCCTCTAATTTTTCTGCTACCTCCCTCGGCTCCTCTATCGTCTCCCAGCGGCTGGACCTCTCCTCCTTGTGCTTTTTGATCTTCTCTTCCATCTCCCTATCGAGCGCCTCGGCTGTCGCGAGATAATACCTTGGGCCCGGAAGACCGTTTGCGAGGTTCAGGGCGAATGAGCTTTTGCCGCTCTTTGCGCCGCCGGTTACGAATATGAATTTTTTGTCCATTCTTTAAGGCCAGATAGTTGGGGGACGGTAACGTTAGAACTCTATCCCCCTCCTCGCGTTTATGCCGAAATCATACGGGTGCTTTATCTTTAGCATCTCCGTGACATAGTGGGCGGCCCTGACGAGCTCGACAGGGGCGCTGCGGCCCGTAAGCACGACCTCGAGTTGAGCGGGCTTATGCTCCAGAAAATCGAGGATATCGTTCAATTCGACCCATCCGCCGTTTATCGCCGACATAGCCTCATCGAGCACGATAAGGTCGAACCCGTCCACGCCCGCCTTCCTCTTCGCCGCCTCATAAGCGCCTGCTATCGCCTCTTTCACCTTTTGAGGGTCTGTCTTGTCTTTTGTGAATATCGGGTGCCTGCAATTTGAGCGGATAAGCTCGATATTCAAGGACTTGAAAAGCTCCTTTTCCCCCGAAGACGCGCCATCCTCTTTAAAGAACTGGACGAAGAGCACCTTGAGGCCCTGTCCGGCGGCCCTTACGGCCAGCCCTATGGCCGCCGTAGTCTTTCCTTTGCCGTCTCCGGTATAGATATGGATTAAGCCCTGCCCCTTCATTTTACATGTACCTGCCGCGGTTATAAATAATATTTGTCATATAGTAGGTTGCTTCAAGCCGCAACCTGATAGGCAATCACCATGATGGGGGAAGGATTGCCTCTGGATGCTCGCCGGCTCACGAAGTGATAAGGCGAGCTATATAAATGTAATTTTCCTTGCCAGCCACAAT
>JAUSLB010000005.1 GCA_030646655.1 Deltaproteobacteria bacterium
CGAGCGTCGTCTTGCCTGTTCCCGGAGGCCCCCAGAGTATAAGGGAAGGGAGCTCGCCCTTTTTTATTACCCGGTCGAGGAACTTACCCTCGCCAACAAGGTGCTCCTGCCCGACGAACTCGTCTATTGTTTTTGGACGCAACCTGTCCGCGAGCGGAGAAGACGGCCTTAGGTCTATATTTTCCCTCTCAAAAAGCTCCATGATGAAATTTTACTATACGAATGGATGAAATAGCAAGGAGGGGGGTCACAAACCGGGAAAAACGGCCTGAAAACGATTGACACCCAAACCCTAATCAGATAGCATATCCCCGGATTATAAAGGTTTTGCCGAAAGGTATATACTTATGCGCATAGCCGTGCTCGGCGGCACATTCAACCCCGTACATTACGGCCACTTGAGGATAGCCGAAGAGGTGAGGGAGGCCTTAGGCCTCGATAAGGCCCTTTTTATCCCTACATCCCTTACGCCTTTAAAGGAAGAGGAGCCGATCTCACCTGAGGCGCGCCTTGAGATGCTTAAGCTTGCCATACGGGATAACCCGCATTTCGAGGCCTCCGACATCGAGATCAAAAGGGGCGGGAGGTCCTATACCGTAGATACCGTAAGGGAGCTTAAAAGAGCGGACAAGGGCCTTAAGATAAGCCTCGTTGTAGGCAACGATTCGTTTAACACAATAGCCTCTTGGTGCGAGTACGAAGAGCTATTTAAATCCGCCAATTTCGTGGTAGTCCAGAGGCCCGGCTATCCTGTAAAGAAGCCCGGCGAGGCGCTTCCTGTTGAATTGGCAAGAAAGTTCTGGTATGATTCCAATGCGGACTCGTTCATGAATTCCTACGGAAATTCTCTTACTTATCTCTCCACGACCCTCCTCGACATCTCCTCTTCGGAAATAAGGAGGAGGGTGAAAGAGGGCGGATCTATAAGATACCTTCTGCCGGAGGGCGTCATAGACTACATTACAAAGAAGGGTTACTACAGGCAATAAGGCATCAAAAACTGGCTCAACAGGAGAAGACGAAAACTGGACTCCCGAAAAATGGCATTAGAGATAGCTCGCTTAGCCCTCGAGAAGCAGGCTGAGAAGGTAATAATCCTCAACATAAAAAAACTCTCCTCAGTATCCGACTACCTGCTCATATGCAGCGCGGATTCCGACCGGCAGGTACAGGCCATATCGGACGCTATAGAGGAAGGGCTTAGAAAACAGGGTATGCGCGCCTTAGGGTCCGAAGGCAGGGCAGAGGGGCGCTGGGCGCTTATGGACTACAACGACGTTGTAGCCCACATATTCCTTGAGCCTGTAAGGGTCTTCTACAACCTTGAGGGGCTCTGGGCCGAGGCCCCGGCGACCGAGGTAAAAGACAAGGCAAAGCCCGTGAAGGCAAAGGCCCCTGCCAAGAAATCCAAAGCCTGATAACCTCATTTGAAGATAACCTTTATCTCCGTCGGATCTGTCAAGGACCCCTGCATGAAGGACAGGGCCGCCGACTACCTCAAAAGGATCAGGAGATACTCTCCTATAGAGGCGGTAGAGGTAAAAGAGGAGCCCTCCCCTGCGAAGATGCCTAAGGCAGAGGTTATAAAAAGGGAAGGGGAGAGGATAATAAAAAAGGTCAAAGGGCCGGACTTCGTCATAGCCCTTTCCGAGAGCGGAAAAGAGTTCACCTCAGCGGGGTTCGCCGGGTTCTTGGATAGCCTCCTCTCAGGCGCAAGCGGGAAAAAGGGCGTCTCGTTCGTAATAGGCGGGCCTTTCGGCCTGCATATAGATGTGATAAAAAGGGCGGATGCCCTCCTCTCGCTCTCGAAGATGACGCTCCCGCACGATCTGGCGCGGCTGATGCTTTTAGAGCAGGTCTTCAGGGCGTTTACCATATTAAGGGGCGAGCCGTATTCGCATTAGCAGGCTGTTGAAAAACAGCCTGCTAATGCGAATCCACGTGTATGGTGCTGACAAATTTCTATTCGCTCACTATGATTTTCAACAATAGATAGTATAAATAAATAATGGTCTGTAACCATAACCTATAAATTTTATGTACACCAAAATCCTCCTCGTAGTCATAATCATAATCCTAAGCGCGTTCTTCTATCTCCACAGCCAGAACCCCTCTGTCGTCACATTCGTGGTCACGAAAGAGCGCACCTATGAGCTCCCGATAACGCTCCTCGTTTTCGCGGGCTTCTTTGCCGGGGCGGTGCTCGCCGTTCTGAATTCCCTCCTTGTTGACGCGAAGAGGGCGATAAAGGAGATGCGGGCGCGCAGGGAAAGAAGGCTCCTTGCGCAGGCAGAGGAGAGCTTCAGGAAAGGCACTGAACTCCTCGTAAAGGGCGATACGGCAGCCGCCAGAGAGCTTATGGAAAAGGCGCTTATGGCAAAGCCGGCTGACACTGGCATGACCATAAGCCTGTCAGAGACATACATAAGGGAGAATAGGCCCAAAGAGGCGCTAAAGGTCTTGGAGACAGGCGTTCTCCATAACCCGAACTCCATCGGCATACTTATAGCCATAGCCAAATGCTCGGCAGAGTCCGGAGACGAGTTCAGGGCCGCGAAGGCGTATGAAGAGGTATTAAAGCTCGACCCGAAGAACATATACGCCCTTAAAAAATTACGGGACTACAGGGTCAATAAATGCATGTGGGCCGAGGCTTCTGCGCTCCAAAAGACCATAGTCGAGAGCGAGCGCGACGACGGGATTAGTAGGAAGGAGAAGCGTCTTTTGACTGGGCTCCTTTTCGAGTCAGCTGGCAAGTACGCCGGCGAGGGCAACCTCTCCGAAGCGGTAGCGAAGGTAAAGGAGGTATTTAAGAACGACGACTCCTTCATGCCGGCGCACATGCTCCTGGGAGACATACTGTGCAGGCAGGGCAATGCCGCCAGCGCGATTAAGGTATGGGACAAGGCTCATTTCAAGTACCCCAACTCCGAGCCCCTTATGCTCAGGATCGAGGATACGCTCATAAAGGAGTCGGCGCCCGATGAGATACTGGAGAGGTACAAGAGGGAGATAATCTCGCACCCGAACGACACGAACCTGAGGCTCCTATTATCGAGGCTGTATTTAAGGCTTGAGATGGTCGATAACGCCATAGAGGAACTCGAGAGGCTCCATATCGAGGGGGAGGATACCTTCTACCCTCAGATACTTCTGGGCGAGGCGTATTTGAGGCGCAAGCAGAGCAACAAGGCGGCCCATCTGTTCCAGAAGGCGCTCGGTATCGACAGGGAGTTCTTCCCGCCCTTTATCTGCTCCGGCTGCGGCCACGATTCCAAGTCATGGACCCCGAGGTGCCCGTCCTGCGCAGAGTGGAATACGTTTGTAATGAGCAGTTCCCTGGCCGCTTCAAACGTTCATTCCGGAAAGCGTTAAAATAAACCCAAAAGCGGAGAATAAGTTGAAGCGCGTCTGCCTGATAATAATGGACGGCTGGGGCATAAACCCTGATAACGGCGGGAACGCCACAGCCCTCGCCTCCACGCCGAACCTCTTGATACTTACTGAAAAATACCCAACTACCGCTGTCGATACCTCAGGGTTGTCTGTCGGACTTCCCGAGGGCCAGATGGGCAACTCCGAGGTCGGGCATCTTACGATGGGCGCGGGCAGGGTCGTCTATCAGGAGCTTACGAGGATTACAAAGGCGGTAAAGGACG
>JAUSLB010000006.1 GCA_030646655.1 Deltaproteobacteria bacterium
CTCGTCCTTTATCTTCATCGCGAGCCCCATTATGGAGGTAAGGCCGTTCCTCACATGGTGGGAGATGTAGTGCCTGCATTCCCGGGGGATCTCCCGCGCCCTCTCGATAGCGGCCTCTTCGTCTATAAGCTTTGCCCCCATAGGCTTACTCCTTAAATTATTTCCAGCTCAGCCTGAAGCGCGCCCGCCGCCTTTATCGCCTGCAATATCGCTACAAGGTCCCTCGGCGTGACGCCTACGAGGTTCAACGCCCTTACGACCTCGCCGAGGGTTACGCTTTCAGGGAGCATTATAAGACGCGACCTCTCCTCCTGAACCTTCGTCTCCTCTACCGGCTGCACGACCGTATCGCCCTTCTGGGCGAACGGCGCGGGCTGGGAGATATAGTACTGGGTCTTGATCTCGATGCTTATGTCGCCGTGGGAGATGGCTACCGCCGAGAGCCTGACGTTCTCTCCCATTACGACGGTGCCGGTCCTTTCGTTTATGACGACCTTCGTGATATTGTCGGGCTTTATTTCAAGGGCCTCTATATTGCTGATGAGGTTCACGATCCTGTCCCTGTAATACTGAGGTATAGAGATCTTCACCTTCCCGGCGTCGACCGGAAAGGCGATCTCCCCGGCGGCAAGGCTCTGGTTTATGACGGATGAGAGCCTCTGGGCTGTGGTGAAGTCAGGGTTCCTTAAAGATAAAAATAAGTCCTCTTTGCCGAAGAGCGCCACAGGCACTTCCTTTTCTATGAGGGCCCCGTTAGGGATCTTCCCGGCTGTCTGGTGGTTCTTGGAGACGAGTGCCGAGGCAGTCCCGGCGCTGAAGCCTGCGAGCGCGACCGACCCCTGCCCTACGGCGTAGACGGAGTTGTCCGGGCCTTTAAGGGGGGTTGAGATGAGCGTGCCGCCCTGAAGGCTTGTGGCATCGCCGATCGAAGAAACGAGGACGTCTATCCTGCTGCCCGGCTTGATAAAGGCGGGCAGCTCCGCGGTAACGAGGACCGCGGCAGTGTTTTTTACCTTTATATCCTTGGGGTCGAACTTCATCCCCATCCTGTTGAGCATGTTCGCTATCGACTGGGTCGTGTAAACGGCGCTCGATTTATCCCCTGTGCCGCTAAGCCCGACTACCAGCCCGTAGCCTACGAGCTGGTTGGGCCTCACGCCCTCTATAAAGGCGATGTCCTTTACCCTCGCGGCATTGGCGCTGATACTGGATAAGAAAAAGATCGTGAACGAAAGCGCTATGAGAAGAATTTTAGCAGTTTTCAACATCCTGTTAGAACGGCCAGACATTATCGAGTATCCTCCTCATCCATCCCGGCGACTGCTCATCCGCCACAACGCCTTTGCCGGAGTATTCTATCCTCGCATCCGATACGAGGGTGGAAGAAACCGTATTGGCCTTCGTGATATCCTCTGGCCTTACTATCCCGCTGAGCACTATATACTGAAGCTCATTATTTACGATAGTATCCTTCTTCCCCTCAAGGACGAGGTTCCCGTTCTTTAGTATCTCCACCACCCTCGCGGCTATGGTGGCGTTAAGCTCGCCGGATCTTTTTGTCGTGCCTGAGCCGTCGAACTTGGCCTCGTAGCTCGACTGGACCTCGGGGCTGAAGGGATTTCCCTGATTCAGAAAATTCTTCATCCCGAAGTTAAGCGGGAGCCCTAAGAACTTCTGTATCGCGATGTCCTCGGAGGAGTTGCGGGCCGTGGAGGTGGTAGCCTCCTTTATAGCGCTCGTCTTCTCGGACACCTCTATGGTCACTATGTCCCCGATGTTGCGCGCCCGTAAGTCCTGAAACAAACCGTTCCTCGAGGTCTCGCCCGGCCAGATGGAGCCGGGGGTTGTGGGCATCGAGCCCCCCTGAACCGGGATAGCCGAGGTGTCTATCTTTCTCGGCTTGGGCGTGGCGCAGCCCCCGGCGACAAGCGCCGATACCGCTATTATGAATATAAACCTCTTCATAAAGAAATCCCTTTAATTATTTAAAATTCAACGATAATTTCCCCGGGCCCTGATACCTTCCCGACGACTTCCCTGCCTGAGGCGGTCTTAACCCCTATTACTCCTCCCTTAGACCCGTCCTCTTTAGCTATGCCGGAAGACCTTATCCTGAACTTCTTTGCGTCAAGGTTAAGGACAACCCTTTCGCCCCGTTTAATCACCACCTCGTGCTTTATGTAATCCTTTTTTAATATCGCCCCTGCCGGGACAGACCTCTTTACAAGCATGCCCTCGACCTCATCTACTGAAGAAAAAGAGTCCTGCGTATCCCTTACCTCTGTCCTTAGGAGCTTTATGTCGCCTCTTGTTATCTTCCTGTTCGCCTTAAGGGGGTTGAGCGAGACCACGACCTCTTTAAAGACCCTTATCCGGGCCGTAGCCCAGAGCGTCTTTACATCTTTCCCCTTTGCGTGCAGTAACGCCTGAACGGATACCTTGCCTATGTTCTTCATGCCCTCAGGCACCTTGATCTCGACCTTGTCGAAATCCTCGCCGTTATAGCCTGTAAGCTGGATCTCGTCGACCTCGACATCCCCGCCTTCCCAAGGGGAAGCCTCGATCAGCTCTTTTTTGATCTCGGCCTTTATGCACCCCTCGTCGGCATAGGCATAGGGAGAAAATACGGGAAAGAGAAAAATGAGCAGGATAATAATGGACTTTGCGGTCTTCATTTAATTACCTCTTCATTGAATTCGCCGTCTGGAGCATCTCATCGGTTGTCTGGATCGATTTGGAATTTATCTCGTACGCCCTCTGCGCGGCTATCATGTTGACCATCTCCTCCACCACGCTCACGTTAGACATCTCGAGGAACCCCTGCGCCAGCGTCCCGAGCCCCTCTGAGCCGGGCGAGCCTGTAGTGGCGTCTCCTGAGGACGCCGTGGGGGTATAGAGGTTTTTTCCGTTCGGCTGAAGCCCCGAGGGGTTAATGAACCTCGCAAGCTCGAGGTTTCCCACCTGAGTCGGCGTTTGGACGCCGGGCTGCGTGACGGACACTATACCGTCTGCGCTTATCGTGACGGCCAGAGCGTCCGAGGGGATAGTTATCTGCGGCTCTATCACATAGCCGTCGGAGGTGACGAGCCTTCCGTCGCTGTCGATCTTGAACTCCCCTGTCCTCGTGTAGGAGACGGTCCCGTCAGGCCGCGTGACCTGAAAAAAGCCGCCGCCCTCTATGGCCAGGTCAAGCGGGTTCTCCGTCTGCTTGAAATTGCCCTGTGTGAACACCTTCTCCGTTGACACCGTCCTTACGCCCTGGCCCACCTGTATGCCGGTGGGCACCATTGTCGAGGGCGAAGAGGACGCGCCGGCCGATTTTATCTCCTGATATAACAGGTCCTGATAGTCCGCCCTGCTCTTTTTAAACCCCGTGGTGTTCACGTTAGCGAGGTTATGCGCGATTATGTCGATATTAAGCTGCTGCGCCTCCATGCCAGTTGAAGCCGTCCATAACGCCCTTATCATCTTTAAGCCTCCTTTTTATTAACCCGCGCTCCCGACCTCTTCTATCGCCTTCTTCGTCATGTCGTCGAGCGTCTGTATCATCTTGGTATGGGTCTCGTAAGACCTCATAGCCTCTATCATCGTCGTCATCGCCCTTACGGCGTTGACGTTGGATACCTCGATATACCCCTGCTCTATCTGGGTCTCCTTGTTGACGGGCTTTTCCTGAACGCCTTGCCCGGAGGGCGCGAAATAATTCCCTTCCCTCCGTAAGTCCGCGGGGTTGCTGAAAGAGACGAGCTTAAGCCTGTCGATTACGGCGCCCTTGCTCTGGATATTGCCGAGGGCGTCAATGGAGATATCAGGAGAGGTCAACTTTATGACGCCCCGCTCGCCGAGTACCGGGTTCCCCTCCCTCGACCGCAAAGTCCCGTCAGCGCCTGCGGTGAAGCTGCCGTCCCTCGTGTAGCGGCTGCCGTTAGGGGTAGATACAACGAAGAAGCCCTCCCCTTTTATAGCCGCGTCAAGCGGCCTCTCGGTCCTTTCCGCAACGCCTTGTGACATGTCGGTAACGACCTTTTCCACCTTCGCGAAGGTCCTCGGCCCCCATGAGACAGGCATCGCGTCCCGGAAAAGGGGCTTTTGCTTTTTGAACCCCGCCGTATTCACATTGGCGAGGTTGTCCGCAAGCACATCCATCCTCTTTTCCTGCAACACGGCGCCTGAGAGCGCGACAAATATAGCCCTGTCCATCTGGCCTCCTTTTTTACGGCAGATTATAAATGCAACATGCGTGCCAAATGAAAAAGTATAAAAACGCGGGAATTTTGGCAAATCGGGGGCGTTTTAAGGGGAAAGAGAAGATCTCAGGCGGAATAAAATTCCTATTGGGAAGGATTTTCCTATCTGTTTAATTATAAGGTATTAGGAAACAGACTGGCTTTATACCCTATAATTACTTATAGCCGCGATGAGCTCCGCCTCCCCGCTCAAGAGCCCGAGGTCCTTTGTCACCTCTTCTGCGGAGGCGCCTGTCTTAAGAAGGCTCATCGCCTTCGCGTAAACCTCATCCTTCTTCCGGCTCTCGTACAGGGCTTCGAGGTTCCTTGCAGACTCCTCGGCCGTCTTTATTACGGCCTCCAGCATCCTGTTCTTCTCCTCAAAAGACCTCTCGTAAGAGCCGATAAAGGAATACCTCTTCTCAACATCGGCCCTTATCCTCTCAAGCCGGCCGTCATCCGCTTTGATGCCTGCCGCAGGCCGTTCAGGCGCCTTTTTTGAGCCCCTGCGAATCAGGAGGATGTAGAGTATCCCGCCCATTAAAGCCATGTCAACAGTCAGAAGGATATAAGCCCATAGTTCCATAAGGCCTCCTTAAAGGTCGTATCTGCCCCTAAAAAGGGAAGTTTTTAATTCGCGGAACAATTATTATGCAAGGGGCGTGCCTAAGAAGGCAGGAAAGGCTAAACCGTAAGCAGGCTCAGTTGAAAGGGCGGGAGGTTCTTGCTAAAAAAGCTCTATACCCTGCGAAAATGTGAGCTGGACCTTCTCAGAGACCTCTTTAAAGCTCTCCTCGTTCATTCCGAGGGATTCGGGGAGGTTGCCGAAATCGACTTCTTTAGATGTCTTTCTCCATCCCATGCCAAATTTTTGGCACATCCTGTCAGAGAGCGTGATTATCTTGACGAGGTTAAAGAAGTAGCGCTCTTTCTTTATCGCGTCGAGGTCCTCGAAGTGGAGGAGGAGCTTTTCAAGGTTTTCGGGAAAGCCCCATTTTTTTACCACGGCGGCCCCGAGCTTCCTCTGCGAGAACTCGAAGACCTCCGCCTCTGCCGCTGAAAACGGCACACCGTCGTTATATACCCTCTCCATCACCTCGGCGAACTTATCAGGGAACTCGTTATTCAACACCACCTTGCCGACGTCATGGAGGAGCCCTCCCAAGAAGGCGTCCTCGGGGTCTGAGAGCCTTGTATGCTTGGCGATAATGCTGGCGGCGAGCGCCGAGCCTATCATCTGCTCCCAGAGGAGCTTCTCCGTCAGGCCGAACCGCTTATATACGTTCTTCATGGAGGTGGCAACGACTATCGACCTTACGGAGTTAAGGCCGAGCCTGAGAATAGCCTGCGTCAGGTTCTGAATGTTCCTGTAGCTCCCGTAAAAGGCCGAGTTCGCTACCTTGAGTATCTTCGTGGCAAGCCCCAGGTCTCCGCTAATGAGCCGCTTTATCTTCTCTATCGACACGTCCTGGTCGGACATGAGGGATAAGACCTTCTGTGTCGTCACCGGAAGGACAGGCAGTTCGTTGACGTTTAAGACCACATCGTTAAATTTTGCGGCTGCGTTCGACATCAGTGTTTACTCCTTTTTGTCGCTTGCGGAAACCTTTATGCTACGGCGTTAAGCACCACAACTCCGAGCGCGTCCCTCTCCGAGCGGCTTAATATCT
>JAUSLB010000023.1 GCA_030646655.1 Deltaproteobacteria bacterium
GATGTCAAAGAACAGGAGCGCAGGAAGATAGGCGAGCGGGCGCGCTTAAGGGTCATGTCGGGCCACACGGCGGCCCACAGGGTGGACGAGCTTGAGGGCTACATGGATGAAGCGATGGGACGGGTGCGTAAAGGCGGCGCTGAAACCCTTATAAAAAGACCAAGACCGGGAAGATGAGGATAGCTATCTGACGATAAAGATAGATATGCATAACCACACGGTCTTTAGCGCTGACAGCATGGCGACACCCGAGGAGTCTGTAGAGACGGCCATAGAGGCGGGGCTCGACGGCATAGCCTTTACCGAGCACCAGTCGTTTACAGACCCTGAGCGCATCGAGAGGCTGAGGGAGAAATACAAAGGCAGGATGATGGTCTTCAGGGGAGCTGAGTACGCCGCCGTAGAGGGGCACCTGCTGTTGTTCGGGATAAAGGAGGGCGACTTGGAGAGGTTCGGCCTCCATTTGCCTGTAGCCGATATAGTAAGGTTAGTGAACGAGCATAACGGGGTGATAATCGTGCCGCACCCGTTCAGGGAATGGCTCCTCTTTCAGACCTGGCAGACCGGGATAGGGACGGTCAAGGGGATATCCGCCATAGAGGCCTGTAACGGCCACACGAGCAGGGAGGATAACGAAAAGGCGGTAAGGGCCGCAGGGGCTCTTGGGCTGCCGACAACGGGCGGGAGCGACTCACACAATAAGGACGAGGTCGGGAGGTGCTACACTGAATTCTACACTGAGATAACCTACGGGAACTTCATAGAGGCTTTGAAGAAGGGCAGCTACCGCGGTGTTTACGGTAAAGGCTACTAAGCACGGAGGCCCCATGTCATGTCCATAAGGAACCTTTACAGGAGGTTCGTCCCCGAAGGGATTAGGCGTTCCTTAGACCCGTTCAGGGGCTTAAGCGTGCCGGGGGTTGAGGGGCTTAACGAGAAGAAGGTCTTGATCCTCTCCCCGCACCCTGATGATGACGTAATAGGCTGCGGCGGGACTTTGCAGCTATATAAAAGCCGGGGCGCCGAGGTCACCTCGGTCTATTTAACCGACGGGAGGAAAGGCGGCAGAAGGATAACGGGCGATGAGCTCGTAGCCGTAAGAAGGGAGGAGGCGCGCAGGGCCGCAGGGATTTTAGGCATAGACAGGCTCATATTCCTCGATAACAGGGACGGCGAGCTTGAGCCCTCCTTTAAGACCGTATCAGAGGTATCGGATATCTTAGGCGAGATAAGGCCTGAGGCGGTCTTCCTCCCGTTTTTCATCGATAACCACGCTGACCATATCGCCGCAAGCCGGATATTCCTTTTGGCATCGAGATGGGCCCCCGCCGTTATGTGCTATTCCTACGGGATATGGACGCCCCTGCCGTCTTTTAACCTCCTCGTAGACATAACAGCCTTAAGCGCCCTGAAGGCCAAGGCCTTGTCTGAGCACAGGTCCCAGCTCGAGCGATTGGACTTAAGCGGCGCCGCATCTGGATTATCGAGGTATTACTCCCTCATGAGCGGCGGGAACGGTTTTGCCGAGGTATTCTTGGCATGTTCTTCGGTAGAATACCGCAGGCTCGGTAAGATATGGGACAGGACGCCACCCTCCTTTTTTAAAATATCCCTTTGATATTCCTTAATAATTGTCCTTGACAGTGTAAACTGTTGTGATAAAATTCAATGCTGTTTCAATGCCTTCCGCAAGCCCTTTATCCGGAAAGGCTTATTTTAAAGCCCCGGGCCGGGTTTTAAAGAGGTTTTTTTTATTATTTTTGATATAATAGATTAATTGTAAGTGTTTAAATTATAAGCGTTTTCTTAAAATCCCAGCAGGCGCGTAGCTCAGGGGTAGAGCGCTACCTTGACACGGTAGAGGTCGGCGGTTCGATACCGCCCGTGCCTACCATTTGCTTACGATAAGGTGTTATTCCACCGTAAACCGCGGCCTTAACTTTTCCGGTGCCCAAGCTTTACTGTGGATGACGCCTTTTATTGATTTTAAATACAGGGCAGGCTCGCTATCAAGATGGTAAATGTGATTTTCCCCAACGGGGAGGAGAAGGGCTTTAACGAGGGGACCCCTTTTTTCGAGGTCCTTAAAGCATATGAGGCCGGGGCCTTTAAAAAGGCGATAGCCGTAAGGGTCAACGGGGAGCTGAAGGACCTGCGTAGCGCCATTAAAAATTCCGGCGCCCCGGTAAAGGTCGAGCCCGTCATGCTCGATTCCAGAGAGGGCCTTGAAGTTTGCCGCCACTCGGCATCCCATGTGATGGCGCAGGCGGTAAAAGCCCTTTATAATAATGTGAAGCTCGCCATAGGGCCCTCGATAGAAGACGGCTTTTACTACGACTTCGACACGGAGAGGCCCTTTACGCCCGAAGACCTCGATAAGATCGAGGCCAAGATGCGGGAGATAATAAAGGCTGACTTCCCTTTCGCTGGCGCGGCGATGCAAAAGGAAGACGCCCTCGATCTATTCTCGAAGATGGGCGAGGGCTACAAGGTCGAGATAATTAACGAGCTCGAAGACAAAAGCGTAAGCGTTTACAGGCAATCCGACTTCGTCGATCTGTGCAGGGGGCCGCACCTGCCCTCAACAGGCTGGATAAAGGCCTTTAAGCTCACAGGCACGGCAGGGGCATACTGGAGGGGCTCTGAGAAGAACAAGATGCTCCAGAGGATCTACGGCACCGCCTTTGCCTCGAAGGAGGCTCTAAAGGAGCACCTCGAAAGGATCGAGGAGGCCAAGAGGAGGGACCACAGGAAGCTCGGAAGAGAGCTCGACCTTTTCTCCACGAACGAATCCATCGGCGCCGGATTAGTGCTCTGGCACCCCAACGGAGCTACCGTCCGCGGGGTCATAGAGGATTTTTGGAAGGGCGAGCACGTAAAGGGCGGGTACGATATCATCTATACCCCTCATATAGCCCGGATAGACCTATGGAAGACGAGCGGGCACTGGGACTTTTACAGGGATAACCTGTTTTCTCCGATGGATGTAGAGGGGCAGGATTACATCGTAAAGCCGATGAACTGTCCTTTCCATATACAGATTTACAAAAGCCGGCTTCGCAGCTACAGGGATCTCCCTGTACGCTACGCGGAGCTCGGTACCGTCTACAGGTACGAGCGCTCGGGCGTCCTGCACGGGCTTTTAAGGGTGCGCGGCTTCACTCAGGACGACGCCCACATATTCATGACCCCGTCCCAGCTCGAAGAGGAGATAAAGGGCGTACTTAAGTTTACGCTTTACATCTTGAAATCCTTCGGGTTTAATGAGTTTGACATATACCTGAGCACCCGGCCTGCACAGTATGTCGGCTCGCTTGAGAACTGGGCAAAGGCCGAAAGCGCGCTTAAGGGGGCGTTAGAGGCTCAAAACCTTAAATACAGCGTGGACCCCGGCGAGGGGGTATTCTACGGCCCGAAGATAGACATAAAGATAAAAGACGTCATCGGCAGGGCCTGGCAGTGCTCGACGATTCAGGTCGACTTCAACCTGCCGGAGAGGTTCGATGTCACCTACAGGGACGAGCACGGCGCTGAGGTTCAGCCCATAATGATACACAGGGCCCTGATGGGCTCGCTTGAGAGGTTCTTCGGCTGTCTTATTGAGCACTACGCGGGTGCTTTCCCTGTGTGGCTATCGCCTGTTCAGGCGATAGTCCTGACTGTAACGCAGAGGAACGATGCTTACGCGGAGGCGGTCGTAAAGAGGTTAAGGAGCGAGGGCCTCAGGGCCGAGCTCGATAAGAGGAACGAGAAGCTCGGCTTTAAGATACGGGAGGCCCAGCTGAGGAAGATCCCGTACCAGCTCGTGGTAGGCGACAGCGAAGAGAAAGAGGCGAAGGTCGCCCCTCGTAAAAGGGGAGGGGAGACGCTTTCCCCGCTTTCGATCGAGGGGTTTATAGACCTTATAAAAGAAGAGAATAAACCTGAAGGAGGTGAGCTTTTATAGCAAAAGAAACTGTAAGGATAAACAGGGCGATCAGGGTCCCGCAGGTGAGGGTCATTGACGCCGAAGGCAACCAGCTTGGCGTGATGGCGACGAAAGACGCTTTAGCTTCGGCTGAGGCCGGCGGGCTTGACCTTGTGGAAATAGCGGCCACCGCGAACCCGCCTGTATGCCGCATAATGGATTACGGCAAGTTCAAGTACCAGACGAGCAAGAAGGCGAAGGACGCCAAGAAGAAGCAGACCGTGATCCAGGTAAAGGAGATGAAGCTCAGGGGGAAGACCGAGGAGCACGACTTCCAGTTCAAGCTCCGTAACATCAAAAGGTTCCTGAGCGAAGGCAACAAGGTCAAGGTCACGATAATATTCAAGGGCAGGGAGATAACGCACACCAATCTCGGCATGGGGATGCTCAAAAGGGTGGCTGAGGAGCTTAAGGATGTGGCGGCGATAGAGTCCCCGCCGAGGCTCGAGGGGCGGAACATGAGCATGCTTATGTCACCGGCCCAGCAGAAATAAATAAGATGAAAGGAAAAGGAAATGCCGAAGTTAAAGACGAACAAGGGCGCGGCAAAGAGGTTTAAGATAACGGGCACGGGCAAGGTCTTAAGAAGGAAGGCCGGCATGAGGCACCTTCTCACGAGCAAGGCCAAGAAGGTAAAGAGGGTCTTGGGCAAGGCCGCGCTCATTTCACACACCCACGAGCGCTCCATAAAGAGGCTTATACCCTACAGCTAAAAAGGGAGATCCCGCTTTGACGCGGGCTCCGCGCGCACATATTCCATTATCAACATAATAGCAGGAAGGAGCAGTATTTATGCCGAGGGTTAAAAGAGGCGTAAACGCCAAGAAAAAGAGAAGGAAGGTACTAAAGGCCGCCAAAGGCTTCAGGGCCGGCAGGGGCAAGCTCTACAGGATCGCCACAGAGGCCGTTGACAGGGCCATGGCCTACGCCTACGCGCACAGGAAGGCCAAGAAGAGGGAGATAAGGGGCCTTTGGGTTGCGAGGATAAACGCGGCCGCGCGGATTAACGACATAACCTACAGCCGCCTCATAAACGGCCTTTCGAGGGCCAATGTCGCAATGGACAGGAAGACGCTCGCGGACATGGCTGTGAAAGACCCTGCGGGGTTCGCGAAGGTCGTTAATGTCGCCAAGACAAGCCTTGCTGCATGACGGAGAAGCTTAACGGCCTCTTGAAAGAGGCTCTTTCAGAGCTCTCCAAGGCCTCTGCAAAGGAGGCTGTCCTCCTGATAAAGGCGAAGTACCTCGGAAGGAAGGGGGAGATTCCATCCTTACTTAAAGAGATGGGGGCCCTGCCGCCGGAAGGGCGTAAGCAGGCCGGAGAGGCTATAAACAGGGCTAAGGACAGGCTCGAGGAAGAGGTCGAAAAGGCGCTTTCCTCTTTTCAGGAGAGGGAGAAGGAAGAAAAGCTCCGCAAAGAGCGGGTCGATATAACCCTGCCGGGCCGTAGGATCCCTCCCGGTGGAAAGCACCCCGTAACCCAGATAATGAACGAGGTCGAGGAGATATTTTACGGCCTCGGCTTCGATATAGAGGAGGGCCCCGAGGTCGAGCTCGACTATTATAACTTCGAGGCCTTAAACCTTCCAAAAGACCACCCCGCAAGGGACATGCAGGACACCTTCTATATAAACGAGGAGGTGCTGCTCCGCACCCACACATCCCCGGTCCAGATAAGGGTAATGGAGAAGAAGAGGCCGCCCTTAAGGGTCATAGCGCCGGGTACCGTCTATCGCAGGGACTCCGACATAACGCATACGCCCATGTTCCATCAGGTCGAGGGCTTCATGGTCGATAAGGGCGTCACATTCTCTAACTTGAAGGGCGTCTTAACGCTCTTCCTCCATAAGCTCTTCGGGGAAGATACCGGGATAAGGTTCAGGCCGAGCTTTTTCCCTTTCACGGAGCCGAGCGCTGAGATAGACATACGGTGCGTAATCTGCGGAGGAAAGGGGTGCAGGGTCTGCAAGGGGAGCGGCTGGCTCGAGATACTCGGCGCAGGCATGATTCACCCCGGGGTCTTCAGGGCCGTTAATTACGATACTGAAGAATATTCCGGCTTCGCGTTCGGTCTGGGGATCGAGCGCATAGCCATGTTGAAGTTCGGCATAGATGATTTGAGGCTCTTTTTCGAGAACGATTTAAGGTTCCTCCGCCAGTTTTAAATCCCTCTACTAGAGGGTTCAATTCCCCGAATTGCTACGAGATTTTTTCAGCCGTAGTGGACTTCGATACCTCGCAGCTTGCCGCGGGGAGGTTCATTCTCAAAAAAATCAGAAAAGGCTTAAGATGCTTTTCAGCTACAATTGGCTAAAAGAGTATATAGACAGGCTTCCTTCGCCAGAGGATGCGGCGGAGCGCCTTACCATGTCCGGGACAGAGGTGGAATCGATCGCAAAGAGGGGCGTTGAGCTTGATAATGTGGTGACGGCGAGGATACTAAGCTGCGCCCCG
>JAUSLB010000026.1 GCA_030646655.1 Deltaproteobacteria bacterium
CGCCGTCGCCCTCCCGCTCGGGGCTGGCTGGTTCCCGCCTCAGCATCAGGGTCTGGCAATGGGCATAGCGGGCGCGGGCAATAGCGGCACGATCTTCGCAGGGCTTTTTGCCCCGCCGCTCGCAAAGGCCTACGGCTGGAACGCTGTCTACGGGTACTTCGCCATCCCGATAGTGATCGTGATGGCCCTCATGTGGTTCTTCGCCAAGGAGCCGCCCGATAAGATGGAGCGTAAATCCATAGGCACATATCTAAAGGTGCTCGTTGATAAGGACATCTGGGTATTCAACCTCCTTTACTGGGTAACCTTCGGCGGCTATGTAGGGTTCTCAAGCTTCATACCGACCCTCATGGCGGATTCCTACGGCGTAAGCATGGTCACAGCCGGGCAGTTCATGATACTCGTGGGCTTCACGGCCAGCGCGGTGAGGGTAATAGGCGGCTGGTTCTCTGACCGCTACGGCGGGATCCGCTCGCTCACCGGGGTTTACATCGTAATATTGATCGGCGCGGCCGGCGCGTTCTTCCTGCCGCCGCTCCCGCTCTTCGTCCTTTTCCTCGTGATGATGGCGGCCGGCATCGGGGTGGGCAACGGCTCGATATTCCAGCTCCTGCCTCTCAGGTTCCCCCATGCCAAGGCGATCACCTCCGGCGTTGTGGGTGAGTTCGGAGCGCTCGGCGGGGCCTTCATCCCGATAATGATGGGCATTTCGATGGAGACCAAGGGCGATTACTCGCTCGGCTTCCTTATCTACGGCCTTACCTCTATCGTAGCGCTCGGCATACTCCTCTTTGTCCAGCGCAGGTGGACAACAAGCTGGGTCGGCAAAGGCGGCAAGGCGCTCGTCACAGAGGGCGAGGAGGCTTAAGGGGGGCTGAAAAACCCGAGGAGGTAGAACACAATACCTGTTGCGAACGCCCCGGAATTGTGGGAATATTATTTGCATGGCGAAGGTAAACGGGTAAGCTCAGAGAAAAAAGAAAATAATTAATGGAATACAGGTGCATACTATGCCCCATCGACGGCTCGGAGCTGGCGCGGAAGTCAGGCGATATAGCCGCTTACTTAAGCAGGCTCACCGGGGCAAGGCTGATACTCCTCCATGTGATGCAGAAGTGGCACCATTATAGATCGGATCTCCTCATAACAGACTCAGCCGAGTGGGAGGCTATCCACAAGGACTGGCTTAAGGAAGGGCAGGACCTCCTCGATAAGGAGGAGGAGAGGCTAAAGAAGAACGGGGCGGGGTATATAAAAAAAGAGCTTAAGGACGGCGAGCCGGCCTATGAGATAGTGACGGTGGCCTTTGAACAGCACGCGGATATTATAGTCATGGGCACCCACAGGGCGTCGCTCCTTGAGAAGCTCTTTACGGACAGCACCTCGTACCATGTAACGAAGCATACGCCTTGCCCGGTATTGTGGGTTTATTAGCAGGTTGCTGAGAAAGTCCATCTGCTTCGTTGTCATCAAAGCTCGTCACTGCGGCGTAGTGGCTAACTACGCCTCATTCCTCTCTTCTCGACGCCTCGCATCTGGAGCTTTTTCAGCAGCCTGAACAATCTTCGAGTTTTTCCGCAAACTCTTAATACATCTTTTTCTTCCTCTACCCTCCTTCTCTCCCCAAAAAATTCCGCTTCAAGCTATAATATAATTAAGGAGGCCTTGAGCATGGGCAAAAGGATTTATATCTTTGCTGCCGTGATTTTCTCCATATCAGCCGCGGCGTTCGCATTCAACTACCCCGCGAAGCTGTTCGTCCCTTTAATAGACCAGCTCAAAGGAGGGGCTTCGGGCGAGCTGGCCATAGAGAGGTTCGACCGCTCCCCGGATCTACGGATGCTCGGAATAAATGTCTACGGGCTTAAGCCCAATTCCACCTACTCTGTCTGGCTTACGAACGACGAGCCCCAAAGGGAGGTAAAGGCCGCAGGGATCGATACAAACCACTTTAGGACCGACGGCTCGGGGAACGGCAGGTATGTGACGACTGCCTCAGAGTACGAGATAGACCATTGGAGGTTTATAGAGGTCAACTTCCACCCTGATAATGATCCGAAAAATACGAAAGGGATGATAACGGCGTTAAGGGGGGACCTTAAATACGGGGCGCATTCATAAATGTGCCAGCCTCAGGGGTCTGCCTCATCATTGGGCTTTGCGGGGCTAATCGAGCCTCTCGATATAGGCGGTCTCGAACATCATCATCCCGATCTTCTGGTATATCTGGCAGACCTTGTCGTGAAACTTGTTCATGTTGCTCGCGTTAAGTATGAGGTGGGTGCACTCTTTCTCGCGGGCCCACTTCCTTGCCTCGAATATGAAGCTTATACCCTTTCCCCTGTGCTCAGGCAGAGTGTACCAGTAGTGCGCGTTCGCTATCCTCTGCCTGCCTATGGGGCTTCTATAGCATGTTATGCCCATAAGCCCTAGTATCTCCCCGTCCAACTCCATCACAAGAATATCGCAGTCTTCCAGGTGTATAAGCTTATATATCTCGTTTATGTATTCGGTAACCTCGATATCTATGCCGAACCCGTTTGAGCCGCACTCCTCCACCCAAGTCTTAATGACAGGGAAGAGCTTTTCTATTTCTTCGTCTTTCCTAAAAGGCCTTATCATAATCCCATCCCCTCCAAGGTAACCAGATTATATGATAAACTGAAGCGCCTTTGATGTAAAGGGGGCTAATCCTCCAAACAAGAAAAACCTAATCTTTCCAAGCACATAGGACAATTTTTTTCGCAAGCGCCTTGAGCCGGACACCCTTCGGAGAGCTTATAAATTAAGCTACCCTCTAAAGCCGCGCGCTTGAACGCAACTTGCCACGCATAGAGTTTTGTGTTAAGAATAAAACATATCCTGAATTTTCAGCGGAATCCTTGAAAGAGAGGGGGCTAAAACATGGCAGATGTAATAATCACTATCACATGCCCGGTATGCAAGAAGGAATTCACTAAGAAGGCTAAGGAGCTTCGCGACGGCACTGTCATAAAATGCCCCGGGTGCGGCGAGAAGACTACCATAAGGGGAAATATGTTCACTGACATGGTCGAAAAGCTCAAGGACGAACGAGCCGGCCACGCATAGAAAGCCATCCTATCAAAAGAAAAGGGGCAGACCGATTTAGGTCTGCCCCTTTTCTTTTATCAAATAATCCGTCTAATAGTTTGCGGAAAAACTCGAA
>JAUSLB010000036.1 GCA_030646655.1 Deltaproteobacteria bacterium
GATGTAATTCTTCCCTGCCCGCCGAAAGCGCCTTATGGCGATCTTTATCTTTCCGGCGCTCTCGTAATAAGGCTTGAAGACCGCCTTATAATTAAAGACGCGCTCTCCGGCAACGGATGGGGAGCTTAAAAGGAGGAATAGGCAGAGCAGGAGGAAGCTATACTTAGCTGTCTTATTATGCGCGCTCATCTGCGGCCTTAAAACTACATGATCCACATTAGCAGAACCGGCGTCGTAAAGATGCTTATAAAGGTGCTCATCGCGACGATCGAGGCTACGAGGTCGCTGTTTAAGTTGTACCTGTGGCTCACTACGAAGTTTATTACAGCAGAGGGCATGCCGGATGAAAGGAGTATTATCTTCTTATTAAGCCCCTCTATGCCTAAGAACGTGATCACGAGGTAGGCTATTGCGACCCCCCCCGCTATCCTTATCAGCGACCCTGCTACCGATATCCCCGGATAAGAGAGCTTCGCCGAATAGAGCCTGTAGCCGAGGCTCACCTGCATTATGGGGATCGTCGCGGCACCGAGCATGTCGACCGTAGTTATTACCGGCCCGGGCAGGCTTATCCCGCTTAAGTTCAGATAGATGCCGATAATAGACGCGTAGATGAGCGGGAGCCTGAATATCTCGGAGAACCCGCCCTTGCCCTTTGCTATGTATATGCCGAGCGAATAGACAAGCAGGCTTATGGCTATGTAGTAGAGTATCGCTACCGTAAGCCCGTCCTGCCCGAAGGCAAGGAGCGCGAGCGGGAAAGACATGTTCCCTGAGTTCATGAACATGGCGCTCAGGTAGAAGCCCTTTAGGTCCCGCCTTTTTATCGCGCTTAGGTAGATGTAGCTTAAGACCCCTGTGCCGATGACAACGATGGAGGCGGAGACTGCGACTATCGCAAGGTCGCCTGTAACTATGGGCTTCCTTGAAAGAGACGAGATAACGAGCGCCGGGATGGTCAAATATAGGAGTATCTCTATTATCGGCTCTAAGCTTATCTTTTTAAAGTTCGCGAAAAGATAGCCGAGCCCTATTATGCAGAATACGGGGAAAACTACCGATAGGACTTTTAGAATTGGCATAAGGGACGGGTATGAAAAGAAAGAAAAGGGAGTAGTCCCCTACTCCCTTTCAATCTGTATGAGGGTCTCATCGGGGTTGACCGAATCCCCGATCTTTACGAGTATCTTTTTGACAGCCCCGCTTATGGGCGTGTGGACCTCGTTCTCCATCTTCATCGCCTCAACGGTAAGGAGGGTATCGCCCTCGGCCACCTTCGTGCCCACGGATACCTTTATGGAAGTTACCTTGCCGGGTATCGGGGTGGTGACATCGCCTTCTTTCCGTGCCTTTGGCCTGATGGACTGCGTGATCGAAGGGCGCTCTATCTCGCCCGCCGTAGTAGGGATGACCTCAGTAAGGGACTCTATCATCACCTCTTCGAGGCGGTTGTCGACCGAGATGAAAAAAGGCCTCTTGCCCTCTATCTTATGCCCGGCCCCGGCGACCTTTATCCTGTATGATTCGCCGTGCAGCGTCACTATGAATTCGCTCGGCGCGAGGTGCGGCACTATATGCGCCTCCTCTTTCTTGTCATCGTTCTGGACCTCTAAAGGCTCAGGGGCGAGTTTGCCAGCTTCCCTCTGTTCGAAGAACTCAAGAGCCACTATCGGGAACAGCGCGTAAGAGAGTATGTCTTCGATAGTTTTCGCCTTGCCGTCCATCTCCCGCGTGAGCTTATCGAGCTCCGGCTCAAGGAGATCCGCGGGCCTGCATGTGATAGGCTTTTCATTGCCTATCGCCATCTTGCGGGCTGTCTCGTCTACAGGCCCCGGAGGCCTGCCGTAGAGGCCCTTAAAATAGTTCCGGGTCTCGCTGGTGATGACCTTGTATCGCTCCCCCATTAAGACATTAAGGGTAGCCTGCGTGCCGACGACCTGGCTTGTGGGCGTCACGAGCGGAGGGTAGCCCATGTCCTTCCTGACTTTAGGGATCTCCTCATAGACCTCGTTTATCTTATCGAGGGCGTTCTGCTCTTTTAACTGGTGGGCGAGGTTCGATATCATGCCTCCCGGTATCTGGACAACGAGGGTCTTTGTGTTTATAGCCGTGTATTCGCTCTCGAACCTCTTATACTTTTTTCTTACCTCTCTAAAGTGGTCTGCGATGTCTGATAACAGGGCGAGGTCAAGCCCCGTGTCATAGGGCGTGTCCCTCAAAGCCGCCACCATGCTCTCGGTCGGCGGCTGGGAAGTGCCTGAGGCGAGGCTCGATAGAGCGGTATCGATTATCTCAGCCCCGGCCTCTATCGCCTTTAAATAGCTCATGGCCGCAAGGCCGGATGAGTCGTGCGAGTGGATGTGGATGGGGACCTTCACCTTTTCCTTCAGCTTCGTGACGAGGTCAAAGGCGGCCCAGGGCGTAAGGAGGCCCGCCATGTCCTTTACGCAGATGGTGTCCGCGCCAAGGGCCTCGAGCTTCATCGCCATCTCAACGAACCCCTCGTGCGTGTGCACCGGGCTTGTGGTGTAGCAGAAGCAGGCCTCCACCATCGCCTTGGCGTCCTTGGCGGCCTTCATGGCGACTTCTATGTTCCTTACGTCGTTTAAGGCGTCGAATATCCTGAATATGTCTATCCCGTTCTTTGCCGCGCGCTCGACGAACTTTCTCACCACATCGTCGGGGTAGTGCCTGTAGCCGACAAGGTTCTGCCCGCGCAGCAGCATCTGCAGTCTGGTATTGGGTATCGCCTTCCTCAGAAGTTTCAGCCTCTCCCACGGGTCTTCCTTCAAAAACCTCAGGCAGGCATCGAACGTCGCCCCGCCCCAGACCTCAAGCGACCAGTACCCGACCTTATCGAGGAGGGGGGCCATCTCGAGCATGTCGGAGGTCCTCATTCGAGTGGCAAGGAGCGACTGGTGCGAGTCCCTCAAGACCGTATCGGTGATGAATGTCCTTATCTCTTTTTTCTTGGTGATGTTCGGTTTTGTCTTATTCCTGTTAGGCATTATCCAAGCTCCGTTATCAGGCTGCTGAAAAAGTCCATCTGCTGCGTTATCTTCGTCGCTCGTCATTGCGGCGTACCAACAAAGTACGCCTCATTCCTCGCTCCTCGAATGCCTTGCATCTGGAGCTTTTTGAGCAGCCTTTTTTTCAGCACCCTATTACAAACCATGATGCGCGGCTATGGCCGCCGAGATAGCGGCCACAAGGTCCGTAGGCTCGCCGTACTCGTCGTAGTTCATAAGCTCGGGCTTCCTGTCGATATAGCCGGTGTCGAACCTGCCGGCCTTGAAGTCCGGGTCTTTCATTATGTTCTTAAGGAACAGTATAGTCGTCTTCACTCCCCTTATAACGAACTCATCGAGGCACCGGTGCATCCTCGCTACAGTCTCCTCCCAAGTCGAGCCGCGCACAACGAGTTTGACCACCAGGGAGTCGTAATAGCTCGGTATTATAAAGTCCTTGTATATCGCGCCGTCTATCCTTACGCCTATGCCGCCGGGGGAGTAATAGGCCGTGACCCTGCCGAACGACGGGAAGAAATTGTTCTTCGGGTCCTCGGCGCATATCCTGCACTCCATGGCGTAGCCGTTTATCCTCACGTCCTCCTGAGTGAAACCGAGAGGCTTCCCGGCCGCTATCTCTATCTGCTTTTTAACGAGGTCTATGCCAGTGGCCTCTTCCGTGACAGGGTGCTCGACCTGAATCCTTGTGTTCATCTCGATGAAGTAGAAGTTCCTTTTATCGTCAACGAGGAACTCGACCGTCCCGGCGTTAGTGTAATTGGCGGCCTTGGCGGCCTTTATCGCGGCCTCCCCCATCCGCTTCCTTAAGTCGTCGTCGAGCATGAGGGAGGGTGTTATCTCTATGAGCTTCTGGTGCCTCCTCTGAATGGAGCAGTCCCTCTCCCCGAGGTGGACGGTGTTGCCGTGCTCGTCGGCGAGTATCTGGAACTCTATGTGATGGGGCCTTTCAAGGAACTTTTCAAGGAACACCTCTGATACCCCGAACGCAGCGGCTGACTCCTTGCGCGCGGTGGTGATGGAATTAATAAGCTCTTCTTTATTGCGCGCCACCCTCAAGCCCCTGCCTCCGCCCCCGCCCGACGCCTTTATCATAACCGGGTAGCCTATCATCTCGGCAAGCACTATCGCCTCGTCAACATCCTTTATGGAATTCTCCGTGCCCGGCAGTATCGGCACGCCCGCCTTCATCATCATCTTCCTTGCCATGACCTTGTCGCCCATCTCAGAGATGGTCTTGCTCGTGGGGCCGATGAATGTGATGCCCTTCTTTTCGCAAAGCAGGGGAAAACGGGGGTTCTCGGATAAAAACCCGTAGCCCGGGTGTATGGCGTCAACCCCTATCTTGGTGGCTAAGTCAACAAGGCGGTGGATGTTAAGGTAGCCCTGTATGGGGCCGGGGCCGACCATGTAGGACTCATCGGCCTTCTTGACATAAAGGGAGGTCGCGTCCTCTTCGGAATAGATGGCGGCGGTGGGGATATCGAGTTCCTTGCAGGCCCTTATTATCCTCGTGGCTATCTCGCCCCTGTTCGCTACCAGTATTTTTTTGAACAATCCCATCTTCGCGCCATTTAGGGTTAATTTACGGCAAACAATTATTTAGCCAATATTCGCCAAATAAGTCAAGGAAATACGGCTTAAACGGCTGAGGCCTGCCTCATATAGGCTATCGCGTCCTTAAGCCTCGATAAGGTAATATCCCGCCCCATCGCGTCTATCATCTCGAATATGCCGGGGCTTACGGTGGTGCCTGTTAACGCGACCCTTACGGGCTGGGCGAGCTTGCCTAATTTAAGCCCCTTTTCCTCCAGAATTGAGTTGAGGGCCGCCTCGATGGTCTTTTCAGTGAACTCTTTAAGTCCATTCAGCCTTTCGATAAGGGTATTGAAGAGCTCGATATTATCGGGCGTAAGGAACTTCTGGGCTGCCTTGGGGTCGTAATCGATCTTCTCCTTGAAATAGAAAGCCCCTCCCTCGGCGAGCTCCTTTAGGGTCTTGGCCCTCTCCCTCAGGGTATTTATTATCTTAGGGAGCCTTCCGTCTCCCCCGGCGTTGAGCCCCAATTCTTTAAAGAACGAGGATGAGAGCCTCCCAAGCTCTTCAGGCGGCGTTTCTTTAATATAGTGCTGGTTCAGCCAAAGGAGCTTCTCAGGGTTGAATACGCCCGAGGACTTTCCGACATTCTCGAGCGAGAACTTCTCTATAAGCTCCTCCATCGTGAATATCTCCTGATCCCCGTGCGACCAGCCGAGCCTCGCAAGATAATTCACGAGAGCGTGCGGGAGATATCCCATATCCTTATACGCCATCACGGATGTCGCGCCGTGGCGCTTGCTCAGCCGGGTCTTGTCAGACCCGAGTATCATCGGCAGGTGAGCGAAAATGGGAAGCTCGTGGCCGAGCGCCTTGTTGAGCAATATCTGCTTGGGGGTGTTGTTTATATGGTCGTCCCCCCTTATCACATGGGTTATGTCCATTGTGGCGTCGTCAATCACAACGCAGAAATTGTATGTGGGGGTGGAATCGCTGCGCAGTATTACAAGGTCCTCGATACCGGAGTTGTCGAAGGATATGGGGCCTTTTATGATGTCGTTGAAGTTTGTCAGCCCCGGAGGCACCCTGAACCTCAGGGCAAAGGGCTTATCGAGCGCCTCTTTTATGGCGCCGCACCTTCCGTCGTACTTCGGGGGCCTGCCTTCCTTTAGAGCGGCCTCCCTCCGGGCCTCAAGCTCTTCGGGGGTGCAGTAGCAGCGGTAAACAAGGCCCTTGTCCAAGAGCTCATAGGCGAATTTCCTGTAGAGGTCGAACCTGTGGCTCTGGAAGTGCGGGCCCTCGTCCCAGTTTAGGCCGAGCCATTCCATGCCGTCGAGTATGGCTTGAATGGACTCTTTGGTAGAGCGGGCCACGTCGGTATCCTCTATCCTTAAGATAAAGGCCCCCTTGTGGCGCCTCGCGAAGAGCCAGTTGAAAAGGGCTGTACGCGCCCCTCCTATGTGGAGGTAGCCTGTGGGACTCGGTGCGAAACGTGTACGGACCTTCAATTCAGAAACCTCCTCGGAAAAGTCTTATTTCATCGGAGGGCGTAAGCCCCCCAGATTTCGCGCTCAAATGGGCCGGAATCACCTGAAATCTTTGATTTAAAAGGGGTTCTTCATGGAAACAGGCAAAATAAATATTAACAGAAGCTGCCGGGAATGTAAAGAAGTTGAAAGGGCGGAGAGAAGTGGCGGGGGGAGGCCGCCTTGACAGTATCCGGAAAACCTGATATTTTTAAGATGCTGAAAAAGTCCGTCCTCGACTTTTTCAGCCACGATTTGGCCGGAATGAATCCGTCCAAATCTTACAAATTGCTCGA
>JAUSLB010000037.1 GCA_030646655.1 Deltaproteobacteria bacterium
AAACAAGATTGTGCTAATCTTTTCACCAGCCCCCTTGTTTCATTACAAAGTTTTATATCTTTTCTTCACACAATTTTAATCTTTTTGCGGGATAATGTTCCAGCGTCCGCCGGTTTTTGCTCAACTTTTCCTGAATCCTGACGAAAAAGTATAGATAAGGGCCCGTGCGGTCATGCGCTACTACCCGGTATTTCTGGATATAAAGGACAAGCCCTGCGTTGTAGTAGGCGGGGGCGAGGTCGCCCTTAGGAAGGCCGAGGGCCTCCTTTCAGCCGGGGCTTCGGTCACGATAATAACCCCGAGGGCCGGCAAAAAGGTTCAGGCCCTTGCCAAAAAAGGCGCGTTAAAGCTCGTAAAAAGGAGCTATGAGGAAGGCGACCTGAAGGGCGCGTTCCTCGCGATCTCTGCAACAGGATCCAAAGAGGTCAACAAAGCGGTCTTCAGGGATGCCTATAAGGCAGGCGCGCTTGTAAATGTAGTCGACGACCCTGAGCTCTGCAGCTTCATAGTCCCCTCGATCGTCGACAGGGGGAGCCTTATTATAGCCATCTCAACTTCAGGCAAAAGCCCGCTCCTTGCAAAGGCGTTAAGGGAGGAGCTTCAAGGGCATATAGGGGAGGAGTTCAGGGACTTTGTCGAGATAATCGGGGCCGTAAGGAGGAAGTTATTGAAAAACGGGGCAAATCGTGTTAAAAAAGAAGGAGTTATGAAAGACCTCGTTTACTCCCCTATCCCCATTTGGCTCGGCTCAGGCGAGGTCAAAGAGATAAACAATTTTCTGAAGAAGCTCCTCAACGAGGGGTACACCCTTCCAAAACTCGGCATAAGGTTAAAAGGGCGCAAGGGATAAGGGCGCCTTTTGAGTCTTTAAGGAAATCATGAGCGAAATATTATTCTACATAACGGCGGTCATATACCTCTTCGCTACCTGCGTTTACTCGGCATATCTTTTCTCGCGCAAAGATAACCTCATCTCATTCGCGCAGAAGGTCCTTATTTCCGGGTTCGTCTTCCACACTCTGACTATAGCAGTCCGCTGGATAGAGGCTGGCAGGACCCCGGCAACGAGCCTGCACGAGTCCCTAAACCTATTCTCATGGCTTACCGTGGCGATCTTCCTTCTGATGCTCATAAAATACAAGCAAAAGGTATTAGGGGCGTTCGTCAGTCCCTTCGCCCTACTCCTTATACTCACGGCCTCTCTCCTCCCGAAAAAAATCATACCCCTTTCGCCGGTGCTTGAGAGCTACTGGCTCCCGGTTCATGTGATGCTCGCCTTTCTGGGGAACGCATTTTTCGCCATCGCCTTCTTCCTCGGCATCATGTACATAATTCAGGAGCATTACTTGAAGAGCAGGAAGCTGAAGGGGCTTTATTTCATACTCCCCTCCCTTGAGACCCTCGATGAGCTCAACTACAAGTGCCTCCAGTACGGTTTTCCGCTCCTAACGATAGCGATAATAACAGGGGCGATATGGTCGGAGTACGCCGTAGGGAGCTACTGGGACTGGAAGCCACGGCAGATATGGTCCCTTATAACCTGGTTCCTCTACGCGGCACTCCTCCACGGCCGCCTTACGGCCGGCTGGAGGGGGAAAAAGGCCGCGATATTCTCAGGCACTGCCTTCATGATACTTTTAGGTTCATTCATCGTAATAAACTTCGTTTCAGGCGGGGCGCACGGACTTTCGGAATAGCAGGTTGCTTCAAGCCGCAGCCTGATAGACTAAAAAAGGGGACGGGCTTACGGCCGGGCGCTACTCCGTAACCCGCGATAAAAGAGATGAACCTCATAATCGTAGGGCTTAACCATAGGACATCCCCCGTAGAGATAAGGGAGAAGCTCTCATTCCCCGCCCAGACCATAGGAGAGCCCTTAAGGAAGCTTACGAACCACTACGGGCTCAACGAGGCCGTGATACTGTCGACCTGCAACAGGGTCGAGGTGCTCGCCATCACGAACGACATCGAGAAGGGCACATGGCAGATAAAGAGGTTCCTATCCGAATTCCACGGCATCCCCTTAAATAAGCTCGACGACCACCTCTATGTCCAGCAGGGCGAGAACGCCGTTAAGCACCTCTTCAGGGTCGGCGCGGGGCTTGACTCGATGGTAATGGGCGAGCCCCAGATACTCGGGCAGGTGAAGGACTCCTACGGCTACGCCGTCCAGCACAATACGGCCGGGGTCATAGTAAATAAGCTCTACCATAAGGCATTTCAGGTCGCAAAGAGGATAAGGAGCGAGACCAAGATAGGGGAGTCCGCCGTATCCATCAGCTTCGCGGCCGTTGAGCTCGCAAGGAAGATCTTCGGAGACCTTTCGGGCAAGACCGCCATGCTCGTAGGCGCCGGCGAGATGGCCGAGCTTGCGGCAAAACACCTCCAGTCCAACGGCATAAGGGAGATAATAGTAGCCAACAGGACCCACGAGAAGGCGGTTGAGCTCGTGAAGGGCTTTTGCGGCACGGCCATCATGTTCAGGGAGTTCCCGCATTTTCTTAAGAATGTGGATATAGTGATAGCCTCCACGGGCGCGCCGAACTTTATCATCAGGCCCGATCAGGTGCAGGACGTGATGAGGGAGAGGAAGCAGAAGCCGATGTTCTTTATAGACATATCGGTCCCGAGGAACGTCGACCCGCTCGTAAATAACATCGACAACTGCTATGTCTATGATGTAGATGACCTTCAGGGCGTTGTGGCGTCGAACCTTCAGGAGAGGAAGAAGGAGGCCGAAGACGCCGAGAAGATCATAGAGGAGGAGATAGAGAAGTTCTACCGCTGGATAAAGTCCCTCGACGTTGTGCCGACTATTATCGCGCTCAGGCAGTCGTGCGACCAGATAAGGAAGGCCGAGCTGTCAAAGGCCATGCAGTCGCTCGGCAACCTGACTGAAAAGGACCAGAAGGTCCTCGAGGCCATGACCTCGGCCATCGTCAATAAGATCCTGCACCACCCCGTGACCCACCTTAAAAAGGAGTCGAACAATATCGAGGGCGACCTCTACATAGATACCATCAGGAGGCTCTTCGACATTGCCATAGACGAAGAGGCCGTGAAAAAGGCGCAGAATAACGACGAGTAGTATTTGTCATTTTATAAAACCAAAAAGGTAAGGTGGGCGCAGGGATGGAGGGTGCTATGCGCGCGGCAAATCCCGAAACCGCACAAAATTAATTTAATAAACTTATAAAGAAAGGCGACGGTTTTGAAGAAAAAGATAGTAATAGGCACGCGGGGCAGCAAGCTCGCGCTCTGGCAGGCGAACTGGGTAAAGGGAGAGCTCGAAAAGAGACACCCTGAGCTCGAAGTATCCCTTGAGAAGATAAAGACGACCGGAGATAAGATACTCGATGTCCCTCTTGCGAAGGTCGGAGGCAAGGGGCTTTTCGTAAAGGAGATCGAGGAGGCTCTTTTGGAAGGCAGGGCCCACCTCGCGGTACATTCGATGAAGGACGTCCCGACGATATTCCCGAAGGGGCTTCACCTGCGCTGCATAACAAAGAGGGAAGACCCGAGGGACGCCGTCTTCAGCAGGAATAATGTAAAGCTACTTGACCTTCCAAAAGGCTCGAAGATAGGCACATCGAGCCTGAGGAGGCAGTCGCAGATACTCCATTTAAGGCCTGACTTCGAGATACTACATCTAAGGGGCAACCTCGACACGCGCATGAGGAAGCTCGAGGACGGCCACTTTGACGCGATAATCCTCGCAGGCGCGGGCGTCAAAAGGCTCGGCTGGGAATCTAAGATTACCGAGCTCCTTTCCCCTGAGGTGAGCCTTCCGGCGATAGGGCAGGGCGCGCTGGGCATCGAGACCCGGACAGATGACGAGTATATAAATAACCTCGTAGCCTTCTTCGACCACCCGGAGACGTCTTACGCGGTTAGGGCTGAAAGGGCTCTCCTTAAAAGGCTTGAGGGCGGGTGTCAGGTGCCTATAGCCGCTTACGGGCAGTTAAGCGGAGATACCCTTAATCTGACAGGCCTTGTGGCAAGCCCCGATGGAAAAATATTCGTCAGGGACGCTATCTCAGGGCACAAGGATAAGGCAGAGCCTCTCGGAGTAGAGCTGGCCGAGAAGCTCTTAAAGATGGGCGCGTATGATATACTCAAAGACCTCTACGAGGTTAGCCCGCCAGGGAGCGCCTAACAGGATGCTGAAAAAGTCCATCCTGGACTTTTTCAGCCACGGCTTGGCCTAACTGAATGGCAGTTCGTCCAGGCTGGCAAGGAATCTTTCGTTGATACAGCTCGCCTCATCACTTCGTGAGCCGGCGAGCATCCAGAGGCAATCCTTCCCCCATCATGGTGGATTGCCTATCAGGTTGCGGCTTGAAGCAACCTGATAAAAAATTATCCAGCCGGGCCGGTACTTATATGCGCAGATTAAAGAACGCGGCCTTTCCCATCTCTTTAATAATCACCTGTCTATTTACAATCGCCATGACCTATTCAGGCGAGCCCTCCAAAAAGGGCTTCGCCTCGCCTTCCGGAAAGATAGAGGTAGTATTCACCAAGGTCCATGGCCGCAAATCCAGCGAAAAAGAAAAGAGCCGGGATACGGACAAC
>JAUSLB010000040.1 GCA_030646655.1 Deltaproteobacteria bacterium
GCTCACAAGGCACAAGATAGGCAGGAATGAGTTCGTAAAGAGGGTCTGGAGGTGGAAGGAAGAATCCGGCGGCACGATCATAAACCAGCTCAAAAGGCTCGGGGCCTCCTGCGACTGGACGCGGCTTCGCTTTACGATGGACGAGGGGCTGTCCCGCGCCGTAAGGGAGGTCTTTACCCGTCTTTACAAAGAGGGGCTCATTTACCGGGGCGACTATATAATAAACTGGTGCCCGAGGTGCCACACGGCGATATCCGATCTTGAGGTAAACTTCGAGGAGACGGAAGGGAGCCTCTGGCATATAGAGTACCCGCTTACTCAGCCTGCCTCAGGCTTAAAGGGGCTGACGGTAGCTACCACGAGGCCCGAGACGATGCTCGGCGATACGGCCGTTGCCGTAAATCCTGAGGACGCGCGGTATAAGGGCCTAATAGGCAAAAAGCTCTCCCTACCTCTTACAGGAAGGGAGATCCCCGTAATCGGCGACAGCAGCGTAACTATCGAGTTCGGCACAGGCGCGGTTAAGATCACCCCTGCCCACGACTTTAACGACTTCGAGGTCTCCAAGAGGCATAATCTGCCTGCGCTCAATGTGATGGATGAGAACGGGCGGATGAACGAGAACGCTGGCAGGTTCGCCGGGCTCGACAGGTTCGAGGCAAGGAAAAGGATAGTGGAGGAGCTTAAAGGCTTAGAACTTTTAACGAACATAGAAAAACACAAGCTCATGCTCGGCTCGTGCTACAGGTGCTCTACGGTCGTGGAGCCGAGGCTTTCCAAGCAGTGGTGCGTAAAGGTCGGGCCGCTTGCGGGACCGGCGATAAAGGCTGTAGAGGACGGGGAGATAAGGTTCATCCCGAAAGGCTGGGAGAACACATATTTCGACTGGATGAGGAATATTAGGGACTGGTGCATCTCCCGCCAGATATGGTGGGGGCACAGGATCCCGGCCTGGCACTGCAGGGGCTGCCGGCATATTACCGTTTCTACATTCGACCCCGACGGGTGCGAGAGGTGCGGCAGCGACGATATCGAGCAGGATAAAGACGTGCTCGACACCTGGTTCTCCTCGGCCCTGTGGCCCTTCTCTACGCTCGGCTGGCCGAATGATACGAGGGAGCTAAAGACATTCTACCCGACCTCGGTATTATCGACGAGCTTCGACATAATATTTTTCTGGGTGGCGAGGATGATAATGATGGGGCTTAAGTTCATGGATAAGCCCCCGTTCAGGGACGTCTATATCCACGCCCTCATAAGGGACGCGCAGGGCCAGAAGATGAGCAAGAGCAAGGGTAACGTCATAGACCCGCTCATAATGATGGAAAGGTACGGCACCGACGCCCTGAGATTTACTCTGGCGGTATTGGCGGCGCAGGGGCGCGACATCAAGCTCGCCGAAGACAGGATAGAGGGCTACAGGAACTTCTGCAACAAGATCTGGAACCTCGCCCGGTTCACTTTAATGAATATCGGGCCTGAGAGCGCCGGGTCATTCGATGAATCGACGCTCAACATGGCTGATAAGTGGATACTCTCGCGCCGCACTGCATGCATAACCGAGGTTACTGAAGCGATAGACGGATATAAGTTCGATGAGGCGGCAAGGGCGTTATACAGGTTCGTCTGGCACGAGCTGTGCGACTGGTATGTGGAGCTTATAAAGCTGGACCTGAGGGGCGAGCGCGGCCCAGAGAGGAAGGAGACCTCAGCGAAGGTCCTCGTGGATGTATTTAAAGACGCCATAAGGATGCTCCACCCCTTCATGCCCTTCATAACGGAGGAGCTTTATAATTACCTGCCCGGCGCTAAAGAGATATCAAAAGAAGAATACCCCAAAGAGGGAAAGCTCTATCCGAAAGAGGCCATTGAGATGGAAGAGGTGATGGACGTCATAAGGGCCATAAGGAACATAAGGACGGAGATGAACATAGCTCAGGACGCCAAAACAGACTGCGTCTGCTTTGCCGAGGACCCTGCTTTAAGGGAGACGCTTACAAAGAACGAAGAGTATATAAAGCAGCTCGCGAAGGTCAAAGGCCTCGAAGTGAAGGGATCGGGCGACAGGCCCAAGGACGCGGTATCCGCCCTTGCCGGGGGAGTAGAGGGCCGGCCGGGCATCGAGGTGTTTGTCCCGCTTGCGGGCCTTATAGACTTCGAGGCGGAGACGAGGAAGATCAATAAGGAGCTTGAAAAGACGCTCGCCGAGTACTCATCCGTCGAGAAGAAGCTGTCGAACGAGGCGTTCGTGGCCAAGGCCCCTAAAGAGGTCGTCGAGAAAGATCGGGCGCGGCTTACGGCCCTCCTTGAGAAAAAGGCGAAGCTTGAGACAGGGCTTGACAGGATAAGGAGCTTAAGGGGTTGAAGGGAATAGAGGCAAAGGGACGGACGGGCGTCATGCCCGGCCTTATCGAGTACTCAGGCCTCCTTATTAGGGCCGCGCTTAAAGAGGATATAGGCGCCGGGGATGTAACGACCCTTGCGGTCGTGCCCAAAGGGGCAAGGGGCGAGGCATACCTTATCGCAAAGGAAGACCTCGTCATAGCCGGGCTCTTCATGGCGGAAAAAGTCTTTAAATGCCTCGATAAGAACTCTTCTTTCAAGCCCTTTTTCAAAGACGGCGACCTTGTAAGGAAAGGGGAAAAGATAGCAACGGTGGCTGGCAGGCTCAACAGCCTCCTTACAGGCGAGAGGGTCGCGCTGAATTTTCTCCAGAGGCTCTCAGGCATAGCTACCCTTACCTCAATGTTCGTAAAAAAGGCCGGGAAGGTTAAGATACTCGACACGCGGAAAACTACCCCGTGCCTGAGGCTCCCTGAGAAATACGCGGTAAAGGCAGGGGGAGGGCACAACCACAGGTTCGGGCTCTTCGATTCGATACTCATAAAAGACAACCACATAAAGGCCGCAGGCGGGGTAAGGGAGGCTGTAAGGCGCGTCTATAAAAAATACGGCGATTCCATCCCGGTAGAGGTAGAGGCAAAGAGCTTAAAAGATGTAAAAGAGGCCATGACCTCCGGGGCTGATATAATAATGCTCGACAATATGGATATCGCCAAGATGAAGAAGGCCCTTAAGATGATAAAAAAGAAGGCGCTTATAGAGGTCTCGGGCGGCATCACGCTCGATAATATCTCAAAGGCCGCCTCCATCGGGGTTGATTTCATCTCGATAGGCGCTTTGACCCATTCGGCAAGGGCTGTTGACATAAGCATGGAAGTGAGAATCTATGCAGGGAAAAAATCCGGCAGAGCTTAAGATAATAAAGCTTTTGAAGAGCGGCGGGGCCGGATATATATCCGGGCAGTCGATAAGCTCTTCGCTAGGCATATCGAGGACCGCCGTCTGGAAGCACATAAACTCCCTGAAAGAGATGGGCTTTTCTATCGAGGCCAGCCCGTCGAAGGGCTACAGGCTCGGAGGAAAAAAGGGCCCGTTCAACGGGGTCGGGATAGCCTCGATGATCTCTACCGATATTATCGGCAAAGAGATCGTGTTTTTCACTTCGATAGATTCAACGAACGCCAAGGCCTTTGAGCTCGGCAGGGACGGCGCGCCCGAAGGCACGGCAGTAATAGCGGACATGCAGACGAGCGGGAAGGGGAGGATAGGGAGGAAGTGGGAGTCCCCTCCGGGCGTAAACCTTTATGCCTCGATAATATTAAGGCCCGGCATAATGCCTCAGGAGGCGCATCAGCTTACATTTTTACTTGCGGTCGCCGCGGCCGAGGCCGTAGGCTCCTACAGCCCCAAAAGGCCGAAGGTAAAATGGCCCAACGACGTGCTTATAGATTCACGGAAGGTGGCGGGGATACTTATGGAGATGGACTCGGAGGCTGACAGGGTCCATTTCGTCGTGGCTGGCATCGGGGTAAATTTGAATATCAGGGAGAAGGACTTTCCCGCTTACATAAGGGCTACCGCGGCGTCGCTGCGGGATAAAAGGGGCGCGGAGATAGACAGGGCCGAGTTCACGCGCGACCTTTTCTCTTCGATAGAAAAATGGTATAAAATATATCTGGGCAAGGGCTTTAGCCCCGTTTTGGATGCGTGGAAAGGTTATTTCGGCTTTGAGGGCAAACCCGTAAGCGTAAGCTCTTTTAACCGCAACACCTCAGGCATCTGTATGGGGGTCGATAAGGACGGCGCGCTCCTCGTAAAGACGCCCTCAGGCGTCGAGCGGGTCATATCAGGCGATGTAGAGGCGGGCGAATAAGGGATAAATCCGGTTTTCAGATGCTCCTTGCCATAGACATAGGCAACACCAATATCGTAGCTGGCGTTTTTAAGGATGGAGAGCTAAAGCGCCACTGGAGGGTCTCCACTGACAAAAGGCGGACATCCGACGAATACGGTATAATACTGTCCGGGCTCTTCGCCTCCGCAGGTTTAAAAAGGGCGGATCTAAAGGGCTCGATCGTCTGCTCCGTAGTCCCGCCGCTTAACGGCGTTTTTAAGGAGGCGCTCGGCGGCTACCTCGGGGTTGATCCGCTCATAGTCGGCACGGATATCATGGCGCCGATAAAGGTGCTTACGGATAACCCTGAGGAGGTAGGCACTGACAGATTGGTTAACGCGGTAGCGGCTTATTCCCAATACAGAAAGGCGCTTATTGTCGTTGACTTCGGCACGGCGGTAACATTCGATTATATTACCGGGAAGGGCGAATACTCAGGAGGGGCCATAGCCCCGGGGGTCGAGATATCCGCAGAGGCGCTTTTTAAAGGCACTGCGAAGCTCCCGAGGATAGAGGTGGGCAAACCTTCGCGGGCCATCGGCAGGAATACGGTAGACGCGATGCGCTCAGGGCTCTTCTTCGGCTTTATCGGGCTCGTTGACGGGGTGATAGAGAGGATGAAGAAAGAGGCGGGCGGGGACCCGGAGGTTATCGCCACCGGCGGGCTCTCCGGCGTTGTCATAGGGGAATCGAGGTATATCTCCAAGGCTGATGAATTTCTAACCCTTAAGGGGTTAAAGATAATTTACGAAGGGGAACCGGCAGATGGCATCTGAAAATTCCATAAACCCGCGGGAGCAGTTCGTTGCCGGAAAAAGGCATCTTAGAGAAGAAAATATGGACAAGGCCTTAAGGGCTTTCGAGAAGGCCTATAAGGAGGACAAGGAAAACCCTGATTACATGTCCTATTGCGGCATGTTGAAGTCCTTGAGGGGCGGGGAGATAGGCCTGGGGTTAGAGCTGTGCACGAGGGCTATAAAAAAGGAGTTCTTCAAGGCCGAATACTACCTTAACCTCGGCAGGGTCTACATGGCCTCGGGGAACAAGAAGGGCGCCATAAAGGTCTTTTTAAAGGGGCTTAAGTTCGACCCCCAGAACACGGAGATAAACAAATACCTGATCGAGCTCGGCTTCAGGGGCAAACCCATCATCCCGGGGCTCGACAGGGCCAACCCGGTAAATAAGCTCCTCGGCATACTTTTGAGGAGGATGATCCCCGGGCTTTTCAGGAAAAAGGGCTCATAAAAAATTTTCAGGAGAATAAGCAAAGGTCAAAACACATATAACTTAACCTCTAAACAAAGGAGGTAGGCTTGGACATTTCTTTGGATAAAAAAAGGAACATCACCATCATCGCGCACGGAGGCGCGGGAAAGACCACCCTGTCAGAGGCCATCCTCTTTAACGCGAAGGCGACGGATAAGCTCGGAAGAGTCGACGACGGCACTTCGTTCCTCGATTTTGAGCCTGAAGAACAGAAACGCAAGATAAGCATCTCAGCCGCTATCCACCACTACGACTGGAACAGCTGCCGCGTAAATATAATAGACACCCCCGGATACTCGAACTTCCTTACGGAGACCCGCAACTCCCTTCGGGTCACGGGAGGGTCCGTAGTAATATTGAGCGCCATCTCAGGCGTCAAGGTGCAGACAGAGAAGATTTGGGAGTTCGCGGACGAGTTCGAGGTCTGCAGGATCGCGTTCGTAAATAAGATGGACAGGGAAAGGGCGAGTTTTCTCAGGGCGGTAGACGACATGGAGAAGGTCCTCGGCGTTAAGGTAGTCCCCATGCAGATACCGGTAGGCGAGGGGCCTGATTTCACGGGGGTCGTCGACCTCGTTACGATGAAGGCATACATATATAAGAACGATTCATCAGGCCTTTATGAAGCAAAGGATATCCCCGGACCTCTTAAGAAAGACGCCCTGAGGATGCGCGACGGCATGATCGCCTCCGTTGCGGAGGCTGACGACTCTCTTACCGAGAAGTACTTAAGCGGCGTTGAGATAACGGCGGATGAGCTTAAAAACGCCTTAAGGGAAGGGGTCTTGACAAGGAGGTTCATACCGGTCTATCTCGGCTCGGCGCTTAAGAATATGGGCGTAAATTTACTGATGGACGCCGTGAACCTGACTCTGCCTTCCCCGCTCGATAAGGGGAGCATAAGGGGGGTGCTTAAAGGCAAAAACCCCAAGACAGGCGAAGAGGTTACGAGGGAGCCCTCCCTTGAGGCGCCTTTCTCGGCGTTCGTATTTAAGACGATAATAGACCCTTATACGGGCAAGCTCTCCGTCTTAAGGATATATTCGGGCGCTATCCACGCTGATGCCGCCGTCTATAACGCCGGCAGGGATGTGAGGGAGAAGCTCGTCCACCTGTATCTCCTCGAAGGCAAGAAGATAAAGGAGGTATCGAAGGCGTCGGCCGGCGATATAATAGCCGTTGCGAAGCTCAAAGACACTTACACGGGAGACACGCTCTCGGAGCCCGCCGACCCGATAGTATTCCCGCCGTTTGAGCCTGTAAACGCCGCTCTGTCCTATGCCATACACCCCAAGACCAAGGCTGACGAGGACAAGGTCCCCATAGCGCTCGCCAAACTGATGGAGGAGGACCCGAGCCTCGAGTTCAAGAGGGACGAGCAGACCAACGAGTTCCTCTTGTCCGGCGTGGGGCAGGTCCACTTGGAGGTCAGTATCGAGAAGCTCAAGAGGAAGTACGGGTGCGATGTCGAGCTTAAGACCCCGCACGTGCCGTACAAGGAGACGATCCGCTCCCATGTGAAGGTGCAGGGCAAATACAAAAAGCAGTCGGGCGGAAGGGGGCAGTACGGCGACGCCTGGCTCGATATAAGCCCTCTGCCGAGGGGCAAGGGATACGAGTTCGTCGATAACATCACAGGGGGCGCGATCCCGAGGCAATACATCCCGGCGGTCGAAAAGGGGATAAGGGATGCCATGCAGAGCGGGGTCGTGGCGGGTTTCCCCGTTGTGGATGTGAAGGTGGCATTATACGACGGCACTTACCATTCCGTCGATTCCTCCGAGATGGCCTTCAAGATAGCGGCCTCCATAGGCTTTAAAAAAGGGATGGAGCAGGCGCACCCCGTGATACTCGAGCCCATAATGAAGATGGAGATAAATGTCCCTGACGAGAACCTGGGCGATGTCATAGGCGATATAAACTCGAGGCGCGGCAAGATCCTCGGGGCCGAGCCCAAGGCAGGGAGCCAGACGATAAAGGCCCTCGTGCCTATGGCAGAGGTCATCACATACGCAACGGATCTGCGCGGAATGACGGGCGACAGGGGCATGTTCACGATGGAGTTCTCGCATTACGAGGAGGTCCCTACTTACCTCAGCCAGAAGATAATAAGCACTGTCAAGGCCGAGAAGGGAGAGGAGTAGCCTTTTCATGAAAGTCCGCCAGCAGCTCTTAAGGCTCATCTCCCCCGGCACCCCGAGGGACTTGAAGCTAAACGCCGCCAAAAGGACGCTTGAAGAGAGGCTTGAGCCTAATGACGAGGTCACAGTCCTTTTTGTCTTAATCCACGACAGGGACGCTGAGATAGCAGGCGCGGCGCGCAGATCCTTTGACGATTATCCGAAGGCCCTTTTCTTGGACGCGCTCGATAAGAAGCTCGACCCCGTTGTCGTAAAAAGGATTATCTCGCTCCATAGGGAGGACGATGCCATACTGATATTCGCGGCATTGAACGAGGGGATAGACGATGAGACGCTTAAATCCCTCGTCGAGGCCGGGCCAGAGGAGATAATAGCCCTCATAGGAGAGGACCCCGGATGGCTCTCTCAAAAACCGTTCCTCGCCGAGGCTATAAGGAAAAACCCCCTCGCTACGCCCTCCGCGCTAAAGGCGCTCGAATCCATTGCCGAAAATGAGGCAAAAGAAGCGTCACAGCAAAGGCCCAAGGAAAGGGTGAGGGACGAGGGCAAGCTAAATGTCCCGAAGGAGCTCGTCGAGGACAAGAAGCTTGACGAGCAGAATATATTCAAGATCGTCCAGAACCTGACTATGGCGCAGAAGGTCAAGCTCGCCTTGAGCGGGAATAAGTCCGCGAGGGCGGTTTTGATAAAAGACTCTAACAAGATGGTATCGATATCGGTGCTTAAGAACCCGAGGATAACCGAGGAGGAGGTCTTAAAGCTCACAAGCTCCAAAGGCACGCCGGAAGACCTTTTAAGGCAGGTGGCGGGGAACAAGGAATGGGTCAAGAACTATAATGTAAAGCTCGGGATGGCCTCGAACCCCAAGACCCCTCTTGCTATCTCAATTAAGCTCCTCGACACTCTCTTTGAAAAAGACCTCGCGAAGATAGCGAAGAGCAAGAACATACCGAGCGTCCTTGCCTCAACCGCAAGGAGAAAGCTCGAATCAAGAGTCAAGAAATAGGGCAACCACATGCCGCTCGGGGTACACACCTCCATCGCCGGCGGGCTTTCTAAGGCTATCGACAGGGCTCTCGATCTCGGCTGCGACTGCGTCCAGATATTCGCGAGGAACCCGAGGAGCTGGGCCTCTAAGCCGCTCCAGCCGGCCGAAGCCCGCCTTTTCAGGGAAAGAAGGCGGCTGTCAAAGCTCTGGCCGGTGGCAGTCCACACCAATTATCTTATAAACCTCTGCTCGCCTGACGAGGATATATTCGGTAAATCGCTAACCCTTTTTAAGAAAGAGCTCTCTACGGCGGAAGATATCGGAGCGGATTTTTTAGTCACCCACCTCGGCAGCCCGCAGGAGATGGGAAGAGAGTTCGCTGTACTGCGCATACTTTCGGCCTTCAGGGACTTTGCCGGAAGCAAGCTTGGGAAAAAGACGACGATACTGCTTGAGAACACATCAGGGGCCGGCGCGGCCTTCGGGAGCGACCTTAAGGAGATAGCCAGGATAATCGATGGGGCGAAGCTGCTTAAGCTCAACGCGGGCTTATGCTTCGATACATGCCACGCGTTCGCCGCGGGATACCCCTTAAAGGCGGGCGGGGTAAAAAGGCTCTTATCGATTATCGATAAGGAGATCGGCCTAAAGAGCCTTAAGCTGATACACCTGAACGACTCCAAGGGCGCGTTCTGTTCAAGGCTCGACAGGCACGAGCATATCGGCAAGGGCAAAATCGGGCTTGATGCCTTTAAGGAGTTCCTCACTCACCCCAAGATCTCCCCCATACCAATGATACTCGAGACCCCGAAGAAAACGGAGGAGGACGACCCGATGAACCTGAAGGCCGTCAAAGGCATACTGTCGAATATAGCTTGAATCCGGAAGGCTTTCTGGTTTACGATTATCGTGCATACCTTTTTAAGGAGGCTTTTTGATGTACGAT
>JAUSLB010000098.1 GCA_030646655.1 Deltaproteobacteria bacterium
CTTCAGGCCAAGGTGCTTAACGCTTAAAAGAGGTTTTTAAACATGGGCAAGAAGCGATTAAGCATAGGTTTCCCTGCCTACAACGCCGAGAAGTTCATGAGACATTCGCTCGATTCGGTCCTCGGCCAGAGTTTCGGGGACTTCGAGCTCATTATCTCCGATAACGCCTCTACCGATTCAACCGGGGAGATATGCCGCCGGTACGGAGCGATGGACAAGAGGATAAGGTATTACAGGAACGATAAGAATGTCGGCGCCTCCGCCAACTTCAACAGGGTGTTCGAGCTCTCGTCGGGAAGATACTTCAAATGGATCTCCTATGACGACGCGTGCGCGCCGGAGTTCCTTGAAAAATGCGTAAAAGTCCTCGACCGGGACCCCTCCGTAGTCCTTGCCTACCCGAGGACGACGCTCATAGACAAGGACGGGGATAAGATAAAGGACTTCCATGAAAACCTCCACCTACAGAGCGAAAGGCCCCACGAGAGGCTCCGCCAGCTCCTCCTTAACATAAACTTCGCGAACCCGGTATTCGGGGTCATCCGCTCGGATGTATTGAGGAAGACGCGCCTGCTCGGCGGGTTTTTCGGGGCCGACTACATCCTGCTTATGGAGATATGCCTCCTCGGTAAATTCTTTGAGATCCCCGAGCGCCTCTTTTTCTACAGGGAGCACGAGAAGAACTCGCGTAAGCTCCCGAAGCCGGATCTTACATACTGGTGGGACACCTCGTTCCGGGGGGTCATGAACAACACGCAAAGGAGGCTTGTGTCAGAGCAGTTCAAATCCATAAACCGAACGGATCTGCCCTGGCTTGAGAAGGCCCTTTGTTACCTGCAGATAAGGAGGTGGGTCTTCAGGTACTGGAGGGCAAAAGGCGGCAAATATAAGGCGAGGCTTAAAAGAAAGCTTATGGCAGAAAGAGGCTGAATGCGTCTGCCCTTCTCAAAAAATTCCGATGATGGCCCCGCAAGGGCCGCTTATGCTGCTCTAAAGGCCCTGCCCCGCGCCACGGCCCGCAATATGCTCTTCATCGTCTTTAATATCGCCTTTGCGCTATTGTTCAGGGGTGCGTTCGGGCTTATCTTCTCTCAGACTGAGGCAGAGCTCTACTCGCACATCGTCCTGATCCCGTTCGTCAGCGCCTATTTCCTTTACTCGGAGAGAAGGGTGATATTCTCAACGCCGGGGTCAGGGGCTTGTTCAGGTCTCTTCTTTATTGCGGCAGGCTTTTCGCTCTTTATTTTCGGAAAGGTCTTGGCCCCTTCGCTTGGGGCTAACGACCGCTTTTCTTTAACGATGCTCTCAGCGTTTGTGTTCTGGGCAGGCGGCTTTTTACTCTTCTACGGCGCGCAAGTCTTGAGAAAAGCAGCTTTTCCCGTCCTTTTTCTCCTTTTCGCCGTGCCTCTACCGGACATTTTAATGGAAAATATAATCTACGCCATGCAGTCGGGTTCAACAGAGGCCGCGGGCGCGTTATTTAAGATAGCGGGCGTGCCTTATTTCAGGGAAGGGTTTATATTCCAATTGCCGGGCCTCAATATCGAGGTCGCAAAGGAGTGCAGCGGGATCCGCTCGAGCCTCTCTCTTATAATAACCGGCGTAATAGCGGGCAGGCTATACCTTAAGACCTTTCCGGGCAGGGCCGCTCTTGTGGCCCTGGCCCTGCCCATAACGCTATTCAAGAACGGGCTGAGGATAGCGGTACTTACGCTTCTGGGGCTTTATGTCGATGAAAGGCTCCTGCACGGCCCGCTCCACAGCAGGGGCGGCATACCGTTTTTTATCCTCGCCCTCTTATTTCTGGGGCTTGCGCTCTTGGGGATAAAGAGGCTTGAGAAGAGGAAAAGAGGGAGACAATAAAAAAGGGCGCTGCGCGAAACCGCGCAGCGCCCTTTGGAGAGGCCGATTTACGAGGTCTTCCTCCTCAAGAGTATAAGGCCGGCGCCCACGCTGAACATCATTAGCGAAAGCGCGGCGCGCGGGTATTTTACCCCGTAAACGGCCGGGGTAAGGATAATCCTCGCCGCCGTCCTTAGAGGTTCGTGGCGTGAGATGACGGCCGCAACAGGCGGCGAGACCCTGTAGTAGAGCTCAACGAAGGCCCTGCCCATCGGGTTTTTGAGAAGGACATCGTCCCTGAACCCCCGCAGCGCCATTACCTCCGGCTCAAGATAGCTCCCGTACGCGGCTGTCGCTATGAAGCACCCTCCTCCGCCTGAAGGGGCTGCGTCGCCGGCCGTTCCTGTGCCGGGGTTTCCGGAGTCGCCCACGCTTAAGGTGGTCATCGCCTTTGCGATGCCGCCCTGATCGTCGGTGACCGTCACGGAGGGCCTGTATGTGCCGGCCGCGCTGTATGTGTAGAGCGCGGGTATCGAGGTCGTTGTGGCGTCTATCGTGCCGTTGCCGTCAAAGTCCCATTCGTACTTCACTATCACCCCGTCCGGGTCCGACGCCGAGACGGTAAATGTGAGCCGGGTGGACGGCCCGTTCAGGCCGATCGTGCCGGTTATGGCTACTATTATCGGCGGCTTATTCGCGGAGGACTCGGCCGTGACGGTTACCGCGTCGGATTCGGCTGTAGCCCCGCCGTTGTCTGTTACCCTTACCCTCGCGTAGTTCGTGCTTACGCTGTTATAGGTGTAAGAGGCGCTTGCCACAGCGCCCGTATTGAGGTCGTATATGCCGTCGCCGTCAAAGTCCCATTCGTAGCTGACTATCGTCCCGTCAATATCCGATGCCGAGGCCGTGAACTCGGCGTTAAGCGGGGCTGCGCCGCTGACGGGAGTAGCGCCAAATGAAGTTATAGCCGGCGAGGCGTTCGATGTCCTGAAGGAGCTTATCGCCGATGCCGAGGCGTTGCCGGCGGCGTCGGACGATTTGACCCTGAAGTCATAGAGCGTATAGCTTGATAAGCCCAAAAGGCCGACCGAATGGACCGTATTCAACGACGGGTCGTAGGCCCCAGCCGACCCCAATGCGCTCGATGGACCGTACTCGACCTGAGAGGTCGAGGGTTCATCGGTTGTCCATGTAACCGTAGCCGAGCCGGCTGCGATATCGGCCACCTGAACGTTGGATATCGCGGGAGGCGTAGAGTCCGCAGGGGCGTTTGTGGTGAACGTGAAGTTACCGGAAGCCGTCAGGTTGCCTGCGGCGTCCCGGCTTAAGACCCTGAAGCTGTAAGCGGCGGCAGGGCTAAGCCCTGAGAGGGCCTGCACATGCGAGGCCGTCTTCGCGCTGTCGAGCGGGGTCGCGCCTCCGTATGACGCGGAGGTCCCGTAATCGACCTGAGAGTCCGAGGGCTCATCCGTCACCCAGTTTATCGCGGCTGAATCCGCCGTGACGTTACCGGCATAAACGCCAGATATGACCGGGCCGGCCGTGTCCGGCAGCGCTATGGTCTTTGAGGCCTCGTTAGAGTAGGCGCTCTCCTTTCCTGAGGTACTGTACGCCGCTACCGCGAAATAGAAGGTCGAGCCTTCGGCGAGGCTCATCACCTTGTAGGTCGAGACATTGCCTACATCGACCGTCTGGGTGTAGCTTTTTTGGGCCGTCCCGTAGTAGAACTTATACCCGCCGAGGTCTGAAAGCGGGGTCCCGTCGGTATTAGTGGTAGGCGGGCTCCAGCTCAAAGTGGCGTCCCCTGCGCAAACGGCTCCGGTGTGCAGGAGAGAAAAGGCGAATAGCGCCAGGCTTAAGCAGAGGGCGCCGAGGGTTCTGGTTATAGGCATTTTACTTCCTCCTTGTTCTTTGGATAAAAAAAGCCGTCAAAGGTTTTCTCCTTTGGCGGCTCGGCGAACTTGGAAGCTGGCAATCCGAATTTGAGGGTGAAACGAGCTTGGCGCTATTTCCAGACTTCTTTAGTCCCGTTGCTCTGCGCCCCCAGGTTTCCCGTGGTTTGCTCTGAGCAAAGGATTTAAAAAGGTTAATTTTCTCAGGCGCCATTTTAATTGATGAGGTACTTACGGGTATGTGACATTAATCACCAGCCCCGTAAGAAAAAAAAGAAAAGGGCGTATAAGATGGATTACATCTTTATCCTCCCGCTTATAAGCGCCGTGACCTGCGCTCTGCTTGGGGGGATCGCCCTTAAGCGCAATCCGGGAAACCCGGAGAACATCGGACTTGCGCTCGGGATGCTCTCGGTCTCAGCCGCCGAGGCCGGGGGGGCGGCATTGATGGGCTCGCCGGCTTTAAGCGGTTTCGGGGCAAAGCTCTTTGTGGCGGGGCAGGCGGCCCTGCCAGCCGCGTGGCTCATCTTCTCGACGGTATTCGCAAGGAAGGACCCTGCAGGGGAGTTTTCGAGTCGATCTCTTTTATTTCTCGGCCTGCTTTCAGCCTCGGCCTGCTTCGCCTTCCTCGTTATTTTTACGGCCTCCGTCCGTCCTTACGGCAACCTTTCTGCGGCAGGCCCGTTCAGCCCCTCCTTGAAAGGAGGGCCGCTGTTGGCCGTCGGGGAGAGCGGAAAATATTTTCATATATATCTCGTGCTCGCGCTTTCGTTTAATTTGGTCCACCTTGAAAATACGCTCCGCTCCGCGAAGGGGCAGGATAGGTTCAGGATAAAATACGTTATCCTCGGTGCAGGCTCGCTCCTCGCCTCCTTTATATACCTTTCCAGTCAGGCGCTGCTCTTCAGGTCAATAAGCCCGCAGGCGCTTCTCCTTACCTCCGTCGTTTCGCTTGCATCCTCCTTAATCATGCTCGCTTCCATTGCGAGGAACAGGCTCCTTGACGTTGACATATTCGTATCGAGGTATTTCTTCTATAACTCTCTTACCGCCTTAAGCGTCGGCGTTTATCTGATAGCCGTGGGCGCGGTCACGGAGGCCATAAAATACTTCAGGATCCCTTTCAGCTACTTCCTGTCCACCATCTTTGTCTTCGCCTCCGTCGTCGCCCTTTTCGCGCTCTACTTTTCCGATACCTTAAACAGAAAGGCCCAAGTATTCGTAAGCAGGCACTTCTACAGGCACAAGCACGAATTCAAGGACAAATGGATGGAGACTATCTCGAAGATAAGCCCCAAGGCGGGCGCGCCGGAAGTGTATGCGGTGCTTATCGACATGATCTCTTCCTCTCTGGGGGCGCGCTCGGCGCATGTATGGGCCTATGACCGCGCATCCGTGGCATACATGGCTATCCCCGGCAGGCCTGAGGCCATGTTCAGGAAGATCCCCCGAACGCATCCTGTGATCTCAATGCAACGGGGATTTAAAAAAGCTCATCTCCGCTGAGCGGTTCAGGGAGGACCTTTACTACAGGCTCGCGGTCGTCACGATAGATCTCCCGCCGCTTAGGGAGCGCGGGGAGGATTCCGTTATTATGGCCGGGACTTTCCTAAGGAAGTTCTCGCCTGATAATAGGCAAAGGAGCTTAAGCGTTGAGGCGGTAAACGCGATACGCTCTTACGCATGGCCGGGCAACGTAAGGGAGCTTGAGAACAGGATCAGGAGGGCTATAACCTTCTCGGACAGCCTTATCATAAGGCCCTCTGACCTCGGCTTCGGCATGCCCGATGACGGGCTTTTGCTTAACCTTAAAAAGGCCAGGGAAGACCTTGAGATGAGGTTCGTGAACCTCGCGGTCCTCAAGCATAAGGGGAACATAAGCAGGGCAGCCGAGGAGCTTGGGTTAAGCAGGCCGACCGTCCACCAGATAATAAAAAAATACAATATGAACGACGCCGCAAGAAAGGGGTAATTATGTCCCGGACTTTTCCGAAGCTTTTAAGCCTCATAGAAAAAAGGGAGGCAACAGTGGCCGTTATGGGGCTCGGCTACGTCGGCCTCCCGATAGCCATCAGGTTCTGCGAGGAAGGGTTTAGTGTAGTCGGCCTTGACCTCGATCAGGAAAAGATCAGGCTGATCAACGAAGGCTTTTCCTACATAAAGCACATCCCCTCAAGCAGGGTCTCAGCGTTCGTAAGGAAGGAACCCCCTGCCCTTATCGCCACATCCGATATGTCGATGCTCTCGTATGCGGATGCCGTTATAATCTGCGTGCCCACTCCGCTGTCGGATAAGAGGGAGCCTGATCTAAGCCATGTCGATGCCGCGGCAAGGGAAGTGGCTAAATACCTAAGGCCCGGCACTCTCGTCTCCCTTGAGTCCACCACATACCCGGGCACGACCGAAGAGATACTCCTTCCCCTCTTTTCCGCCAAAGGGCTTAAGCCCGGAAAGGACTTTTTCCTCGTCTTTTCGCCTGAAAGGGAGGACCCGGGGAGGACGGATTTCACCACCAAGAACACCCCCAAGATAGTCGGCGGGATAACAAAAATGTGCTCAAGGGCTGGATGCGCCCTTTATTCCAGCATTATAGAGAATATCGTCCCGGTGACCTCAACGAGGGTCGCCGAGATGTCAAAGCTCCTCGAGAACATCTACCGCTCCGTCAATATAGCCCTCGTGAACGAGCTTAAGATGCTCTGCGACAGGATGGGGATAGACATCTGGGAGGTGATAGAGGCCTCCAAGACAAAGCCCTTCGG
>JAUSLB010000051.1 GCA_030646655.1 Deltaproteobacteria bacterium
GTTGTATCAATTGAGCTGTTCGGGGCCGTCAAAGTGACCGTAGCCTGCCCGTTCGCGTCAGTTACCCCCGTAGTCGAGCTTAGGCTTCCGCCAGTTGTAGAGAATGTGACAGTTTTTCCTGAAACCGGATTTCCGCCGGATGTGAGTGTAGCGGTCATTGCATAGGTTGAGCTTCCGTCAGCGTAAACAGGGCCTGCCGGCGAATGTGTCAGCGCCACCCCGTAGGCGGTTACAGTGATATAGCTGCCTATCGTCCCTTCAGACCCTCCGCACCCGCCTCTCGGTACAGGGGTTACTGGGAAAGCGACCACCTTATCGGAAGATACCGTCTCGGTTGAGCTAAAGGTTATTGAAAAGGACTTTGTCCCGCCGGACGGTATATCATTGGCTGAGCTGGCTGATTTAAACTTTACCGTATCATTGCACGACGCGCTCCACCCTGCGGGCGGGGTCACGGATGAGCAGGCCCAGTCGCCGCCGCCTGCCGGGGTCTCTATCTGGACTTCTTTTATTGTGCATCCCCCTCCGTTATAGACAGTCCATGTAAAGGTCTGGTTCACCGAGCCGCTCGCCACTGTAGCCGGGGCGACCGTGGCCGAGTATTGGGAGATAGTGCCGCTGTTGGATGTGACCGCATTAGTAGTTAAAGGGCCGTCCGCTGAGGCGTTACCGCTCAGGCAGTATGCCTGCCCTATCGAGCCTGTCACCTGATATGTCCAGTAGAAGACCCCTGAGCTTGCGGGCGCAAGAGAAGAGATATTCGCGGGCGTCGGGCCTGATACGAATGTTTCTGTAGCCCCTCCCCCGCACGGGGTGAGCGTTGAAGGGACGATATTCACGAGAGCCGTTGAGCCGTTGTTCGTGACTAACATCTCCACAGTGATATTCTGCCCCGATATCACGCTTATAGGCGATAAGGCGAGCGAGGCGGTAAAGCTGCCTATTATGACGGTATTGGAGCTTAAGCTTATCGACTGCGCCGTAGAGCCGCTGTTCGTAGTCCTCGCCGTGAAATAGACAGAGCCTGTACTATCTGCGCTGTAGCTCCATATTATCGTCCTCGTCTCGCCCGAAGAAAGAGAGAAGGCCGTTAAGTTATATACTATCGAGCCCGATGTGTGGGCCGCGGCCGTAGTGCCGTTACACCCCCTTACCACGCCTGTAAAGGATGTGGCTGTCTTGCCTGTATAGCAGATATCCTCGGAGCCTATCCTAATCGTCCCTGTCGAGGAAAACTCGGTTGTGGAGCCTGCGTTTATGATCGTGGCGGAGGCCGTATGGTCGCCGTTTAACGCGGTTGAGCCGTAATAAGGCCCTGCGGTATTGGTCACTATAGCCGATGAGAAAGAAGGCGGGGACGGGGTCGAGTTTATCGTTGACTGAGTAACGGTAGAGCGGTTCGTCACCTGCATTGTAAGGGTTATTGTCCCGCCTGTGCCGAGAGAGGACGGAGTGGCTGTCAAGGAGGCCTCAAGCGACCTCCGCGTCCAAGTTGGGAGGGAGCCTGAGAGGGAGAAGCCGCCCTGCGTTTTGACCTTGACGCTGTCGAAGGTATCCCCGGCGACGTCTGCTGAAGCAGCCAGCGGCAATACCGTGATATTGAATGCAAGGCTTGCCCCGGGCGTTATCTCGGCGGATGTCGAGTCTTTGTCGCATGAGCCGTCGGGTTGAGTGAGCGCGAAGACAATCTTACTGTCCGAGACATCCGTTACGCACCACCCTGCCGGAGGGACGGTAGCGGCGCTTCTGTTGTATTTCGCGGTATCTACCTTGAACTCTATCTCCCTTATGTCGTTTGTGGAGCCGGAGCCGTTTGTCACGGTGACGGGGAGAACCGCGTTAGGGTCCTGCATCGTAACCTCCGTGCCGGCCGGCATGGCTAGGGAGAATGTCTCTGCCGCAAGGACAAAGGATGGGAACAGCGCTGCCGCGAGCGCGAAGAGGATCATCCTGAATATCATGGCGTTTTTTCTCATATCACTTCCTGCTAAAGCCCGTGAAAATTTCCCTGCGGGCGCTCTGCACCTTTCCGAGAGAGATTACCGCCCTCATGCACTTTTTAAAAGGAGGCCCTGCGGGTTGAGCGCAGGTACTGCCGTTGCCGAAGTTGACCTCATCAGGGTGAGACAGCCTTAGCTGATAAGCGTCCCCTGCCGTGCCGATGACCCTTGCGGTATAGGTGAGGGTAACGGGAGCGGCGTTAGTTATCCTGTATCTTATTATCTCGGGCTTGTTTGCCGTAAGCGAGCTCGCGATCAGATTGGCTGAGGCTAACGGGTTATTGCAGTCGGCAACGGTATTATCGTACAGCTCAAGCCCCATGTTATTCGTAGAACTCCACGATAGCGTCGTATATACCGTCCTCGAAGGGTTCGCGCCTGTCGATACGATCGTGCTCTCGAAAGGCTCGCATTTCACAGAGCCAGTAAGGGTCGAATCCCTGTTCTCGTATTCGAGCACCTCTAAATCGACTGTGCCCGCGCCTATGGCCTTTCCGAGGTATCCGTCCCTCCACGACCAGGAGGTCCTCCCGAGATGTCCTATGGCCGCCTCAAGCCCGCCTTCGGCCGCGTAAAGCGCCCGTGTGGAAAGCGCCGTCCCTGTTGACCTTTCAACCCCTCCCGTAAAGATCGAAACGAACACGGCGCCCAATACCGTCACGATGGCAAGTAGTATTATTACGGCTACTATCGAAGCCCCTCTGGAATTAAGGCCCCTCATCGGCGGAAGCTCCTCGGATGTACCGATGCCTTTAATGCCATTGATTCAGTCCCGCTTGAAAGCGTAAGGCTCATGTTTATTATCCAGACCTCGGATACGGCCGAGGCCGCCGTGCCGTCCTGCTTTAAATACTCGAATGAGAGCGCGCTTACGCTATCTGCGAGTATGTCTTCAGGGTCTAAGGCGGTCGAGCCCTGCCTTAGCTTTAAGGCCCCGGCATCGAGCCTCAAGCCCCTGCCCTCTAACAGCGTATTTACAAACCGTGCCTCAGACCCGGTCCAGGCGGTGATATCGGCTGCCTGAGGGTTGCAGGAGTTCCCAGCAACCGTGCACCTTATGATCCTCATCTCCCTCGACGCCCTCTCGACCGCCAGCATGCCCTGGCCCGCAAGCTCGCTCCTTACATCCATCGTCTCGAACGATTTTGTCCCCTGATAGATCATCATCCCTACGACCGTAGAGACGATTCCGATAACGACGATCGCCATCAGTATCTCGATAAGGGTAAAACCTTTTTTTCCGGTAAAAGTCATAATTTTAGTGGCTTGAGATGACCGTGACCAGATCGATCGACCCGTTGGGCCACGACACCGTCACCTTGACCCTCTTTGCGCGGATATCGGAATCAGCGCAGTTGGGCATTGTGCCGTTAGAGGTGTTTAGGTCAGCCTCCTGCACGCAGAAGACCTCGACCTCCCTCGTGAACCTGTCAAAGGGCGCAGTTAAAGCGGCCGCGGGCTCTGATACTATCGAGTTAAAGCCGTTCGCCTTCTTATCCGCTATCACCCTCTCTAATTTTTCCTGCCCGAGCGTCAAGCCTTGAGTAAGGACGGAAGGCCCTCCGCTTGAGCTCACGCCCGTGAAATAGAGGAGGATGCCGGTAGAGATTATCGCGAGTATCACGATGACCATCACGGCCTCTATGAGAGTGAAGCCGGAATCGTCAAAAAGGGTTTTGCGCACCAATATCACTGTATAGACACCATCCCGGTATTAGGGGTGACTACTATAGTCTCTGTCTGGCCGCCCTTTGAGACAACTACAGATTTGGATGCGGTTAGCTTTACCCCGTCGCTGTCGTAAGGTATCCCTGAATTGTCGAACTCAAGGACTCCCGGAGCAGACCCGCCGAAATCAGCCGAAATTGTAAACCCGGAGTAATCTCCGCTGTCCATCTGGACGCAGTAGTAGTCTTGTCCTGTAGCGGGGCTCCTGGCGCTTTCCACTGCATTGCTCTCGTTCGGGTTCTCGCCCCAGTTATTGTCCCTGTCTGCGTCGTTCGTTATAGAATAGCGGTTAGTCCCTGTGCAGCTGGCGTCAACGGTATTGAAGCTGATCCTGTAGAGAAAGGCAGGCTCGGTAGAGGCAGGGGAATCGAGGTTGCTCCTTATGAGCGCAAGGGACTGCGCGTATCTTATATCGTCCCTGATCTTTCTCGCTAAAGCCGGCGTTGTTACGGATGAGGGGCCCCTGAAGATCATAGGGGAGGCGACAGCGGCTACTACCGCCATAAGGATGAGCACAAAGACGAGCTCGATAATGGTAAAGCCTTTTTTGTCCATCTTAGCCCAAAAGGATTATAGTATGCGCCGCAAAAACCTTCAAGGCCTTAAAACCTGTAGATGAAAATCGAATACCCGATGGTATCTATAGGCTGGGAATCCCTGAAAATTTTATAAAAGTCCCTGTCAGGCAGATAGACGCCCTGAAGCATGGTGGCGCTTACGGCGAAATACCCTTTTAAGGGAACCTCCGCCTTCACGTTCTGCGGGTCTATTATTATAAAGCTCGGCAGGTAATCGTAATCTATATGGAAGTATCTGGGGTCGGAAAGCCCGAAGTAGGCGAGCTTTATTCTATCTATCTTTTTCGCGTCCATGTATTCTTTAACCCCCGCGAGGTCCTGCCCCCAGTCAAGGTTCGAGTCAACGAGGTATTTATACCCGTTCTTCGGCCCTCCGATGAACTCGTTAAAATATGCGAGGTCATGCGGGAATATCGATGCAGCCGAATATATGTACCAGATAACGCATCCGTAGAATATGGCTGCCGCAAGCCTCCGGCTTTGGGTCCTGATATTCGGCGCAAAGCCTATGAGGGTGAATATGAAAGGATAGACGGGAAGTATGTGCCTTATGCCGATGTTTACCTTTTGCATGGACATTATGATGAAGACGAGCGCGGCCGGGAAGATGATGTAAAGGAAGACCTCTTTTAAGCCGCTTTTTTTCGGGATGAACAGGAGCGAGGCTATAAGGAGGATTATAACCGGTATCGGGGTTTTTATAAGAAAGGCTACCGGGAAGTAATACCACCAGCCCTCTACGGAATACCTGCCCATCAAAAAGGCCGCCTTGCCTGAGCCCGCCCCCGTCAATACCCCTGCCACGCTGTAGAGGTACGCCTCGGGAAGGAATTTTATCCCCCTTAAGAAATCGAAAAGAGGCATAAAGCCTGATGAGGCGAACCTGTCCCAATAAAGCGGCGAATAAGAAGGGGACGCGGAATGGAACCTGAAGCCGTATATAGCCCAGATGAGGGCGTATATTATGAGCGCGAAGGCAAAGTAATATTGGGCTGTCCTGATGAACGGGCCTTTTCTGAAGCCCTCAATAATCGCTATGGCAATAACGGATAAAAGGAGGAACGCCGTATGC
>JAUSLB010000057.1 GCA_030646655.1 Deltaproteobacteria bacterium
GACCGTAGGGATGGAGGAAGGGCGAGCGAGCCGGGGAAGAAGCCTTAGGGCGCAAAGCGACCTTAGGGGGTGAGCACGGAGGCTGGAGGATGCAGGGAGCCAAGCCCTATGCCCAAAAGCGCCCGGCAGGGAGCAAAAAGGCATTTGCGATAAGCATTTGAAAATAAGATTGCTTCGCTTCGCTCGCAATGACAGGTTTTCAGCCCTTGCCCTGCTTTCTTTTTAAAATAACAGCCCAAAGATGTGAGAAAAGGCATAGACTAATAAGCCCCCTATATGCGAAAATTGTCGGGTCTTGAGGTAAGTTGCTTTTAAATTCTGCGTTTTAGTTTTTTTCTCCAGGAACGGTTTTATGGTCTCTAAGGACAGCTCCTCGGACAGGAGCTTAAGATATTCGATAAAGGACGGGGTGTTCGCGAGCCTGATGAACGGGTGCACCCTCGATTACTTCACCCCCTTTCTCCTCGCCCTCGGCGGCACGGTAAGGCATGTAGGCGTACTTAGCGCGCTGCCAAGCCTCTTAGCCTCGATCATACAGCTTAAAAGCCCGGACATGGCGATAAGGCTTAAATCGAGGAAAAGGGTCATTAATATTTTCGCCCTCCTTCAGGCCGCGATGCTCGTCCCTATGGTATTCGCCTTCCTCTTAGGCCCTGTAAGGGTCGCGGTCTTTATAGCGATCGTCGCCCTCTTTACGGCCTTCGGTTCTGTCATAAACCCCGTCTGGGGGAGCCTCATGGCAGACCTTGTCCGCGAGGATAAAAGGGGCGAGTACTTCGGCTGGAGGAATAAGACGCTCGGCTTTGTCACTGTCTTATCCACATTCGCCGCCGGCTTTATCCTCCATGAGGCGCAGAGGTTCAGCCTATTTCTCGGCTTTGCCGTTGTCTTCGGGGCGGCGTTCGCCTTTAGGCTCATCTCCTGGAGGTATCTTAAAAAGATGCACGAGCCTGCGCTCGTCCATACAGGGGACGATTACTTCTCTTTATACGACTTCGTATCCCGGATAGGTTCGAGCAACTTCGCGAGGTTCGTCTTTTTCGTATCGATAACGAAGTTCTGCGTAAATATCGCCTCGCCCTTCTTCGCGGTGTTGATGCTCCGGGACCTGAAGTTCGATTACCTCACCTACACCGCGATAACCCTTGCCGCAACGCTTGCGGCAAACCTCACCATCAAGCGCTGGGGGATGCACGCCGATAAGGTCGGGAACCTTAAGGTATTAAGGCTTACCTCAAAGCTCGTTGCCTTCGTGCCTCTACTGTGGATTTTCAACCAGAACCCCGCGTATCTTTTCTTTATTCAGGCATTCTCGGGCTTTTCATGGGCCGGGTTTAACCTCTCAGCGTCTAACTTTATCTATGATTCGTCAACGCCCGGAAAGAGAGCGAGGTGCATAGCTTACTTCAATTTCTTTAACGGCCTGTCGCTTTCCCTCGGGGCTCTCTTCGGCGGCTTCCTCGCCGTGAGGCTCCCTTCGGGGTTTTTTCAGTATAACCTCATGAACATAATCGTCCTGTCTACGGCCCTGAGGCTTCTTATGGCGTTCGTGGTCCCGTTCAATCTGAAGGAAGTGAGGAGGGTAGAGAGGATAAAGGCCCACCAGCTCTTTTTAAGCGTCTTAAGCCTGAAGCCCGCGATAGTCAGGAACGATTCAAGGCGATAAGCTATTTTATTATAAGGATGCTGACCTCTTCCGGCTTCCTCAGGGCCTCTACATTGACCTCTTCGCCGTAGCGGCTTATCAAAAGGTCGACGCTCTTCCTGCCGCGCACGGGGAGCTTATTAAGGTATACATAGTTTAAGAACCCGGGCAGCACGGGCCTTTTAAATATTATCATGTCCCTTTCAGCCTCGAAGTGCAGCCCCAAAGATGCCTGAAGCATCATCAGTAGCGACCCGGCGGCCCATGTCTGGGGCGAGCAGGCTACGGGATAGAGCGTCGGCGGAACGCCCCTTCTCCTGTGAAAGCCGCAGAACAGCTCCGGCAGCCTCTGGAATTCCATGAAGGCGGCGGCGTCGAATATTCCGGTGAAGACCCTGTTAAAATGCTCCACAAGCCCGTAGGAGGCGAGCCCGTACGCGATAATGGCGTTATCGTGAGGCCATATCGAGCCGTTATGGTAGGACATGGGGTTGTATCTCGCCGTGCCTGCCGCGATCGTCCTTATCCCCCAGCCCGAGAATAGCGGCCCGGATAAAAGGGTCTTGGCGGCCTTTAAAGCCCGCCCGGGAGAGGCTATCCCGGAGAACAGCGCGTGCCCCGCGTTCGAGGCCATGACCCTGCACGGGTTTTTGTTGCCGTCAAGCGCGAGCACGTAAGAATTTAAATCCCTGTCCCAGAAGGCCTTATCGAACCTCTCCTTTAATTCCTCAGCCCCTTTAAGGAGCTTATCCGAAAGCGCGTGCTTGCCCAGAAGCCTTGATAATGAAGCGGCCTCCTTCTTAGCCGCGTAAAGATACCCCTGCACCTCGCATAGCGCGATAGGGCCTCCGGCGAGCGTCCCGTCTTTATGGAATATGGAGTCCTGAGAGTCCTTCCACCCCTGATTTCTCAGCCCTGCCTCGTGCGGCGAGTACTCCAGAAAGCCGTCTTTGTCAGGGTCGCCGTAATCGTCTGTCCACTTTAGAGCGGCCTCGATGGACGGCCAGAGTTTTTTTATGAAAGCCAAATCTCCCGTCCTCCTCCAGTACGCCCCCGCAAGCGCGATGAATAGCGGGGTCGAGTCGATAGACCCGTAATAGAGGCCGAAGGGGATCTCGTTCAGGGCCGCAAGCTCGCCGCTCCGGGTCTCGTGGAGTATCTTTCCCGGCTCGGCCGCCTTGCTCCTGTCGAGCTCTTTCGCCTGCCGGGCCGCGAGGTATTTTAAAACGCCTTTAGCGAGGCCGGGTTTTATCCAGAGGCATTCAAGGGCCGTTATGATGCCGTCCCTGCCGAACGGCGTGCAGAACCAGGGTATCCCGCCGTATGGATATGGACCGAACCCGGTATCCGTAATCATCATGTTTATGTCGGATAAAGACCTTTTGATAATCTCGTTGAACTGCGCGTTCGATGTCCGGACCTCGGCGCCGTTCCTCTCCCTCAGAGCGGCCTTCCTGCGCGCCTGAGTGACCGCGCTGTCGAACCCGGTCAACTCCCCGTTTGCGCCGTCCGCAAGGCAGCTGACCGAGAGGTGGATGTTCTCCGTGCCGCCGGGCTTAAGCCCCAGGTTAAAGACAAAAGTCTGGCCGTCGTGTTTTTCCGGCGGCCTTGTGAAAGTGACGCATGTGCACCTCTTCTCATTGTCAAGGCCCATGTAGCTCAGCCTGAGCCCGCGATCATTGAATTCAGGGGGCAGCGGGGTCCCCCTCTTTTTCCTCTTGAGCCCGCGCACCTCGAATATGTCCTTGAAGTCCGTGTCAAACGAGAGCTCGAAGCGAAAGGCAATCTTTTCATGCCCGAAGTTCATCAGCCTGAAGTACTCGATGCACTTATTGCCGAAGAGGAGCCTTGAGCGCATTATGTGGATAGAGTCCCTGTTAAGCGCAAGCCCGTCCTTTGAATAGATGTCGGGGTTCGTGAGGTCGACCGTCATGACGATATTGTCCTCGTCTATGTTGGAGCTTAAAAAAAGCGGCCTCATGCCGTTTATCCTGAGCTCGTAGGAGGATAAGAACCTCGTGCCCCTGTAGTAAAGCCCCTGCTCCTCCTTGCCCAGAGGCAGTATGTCCCCGAAGCGGTCGAATATGCCGAAGAGGTCGCCGTCCTTCAGGATAAGCCTGTGGGGGTCCACCATTGAAGATGTGGCGACTATGTAGTATGTGTCCTTTATCCTGCTTATCTCCGCCACTTCCCGCCTTTCTCCAAAAGCTTTGTGTACGCCCTGACGTAATCTTGCGCCATCCTTGCCGAGAGGAACCGCTCCTCGAATCTCTTCCTGCAAGCCCTCCTCGAAAAGGAAGGGCAAAAATCCCTAATGTACATGGCCGCCTCGTCATCGGTTTCGAATATAAACCCCGTTATCCCGTGGTCAACGACCTCAGGTATGGAGCCCCGCCTTCTTGCCACAACGGGCGTGCCGCACGCCATAGCCTCCAGCATGGACAGGCCGAAAGGCTCCGGCCAGTCTATCGGGTGGAGGAAGGCGAGTGCAGAGCCTATAAGCTCATTTTTGCCCTTATCGTCTATCTCTCCTATGAACTCGATTAGGGGGTTATTTAGCAGCGGGCGGATTTTTTCGCTGAAGTAATCACTGTCGGCCTTATCGACCTTTGCCGCGATCTTTAGGGGTATCCCGGTCTTCTTGGCTATCTCTATGGCGGAATCGACCTTTTTCTCAGGCGAGATCCTGCCTACATAGACGAGGTAGTCCCCGGCCTTCTCGTTCAGCGTATATAAGTCCCCGGGGATGCCGTGATAGACGGTAGCGGCCCAGTTCGCGCCGGCAAGCGGACTTCTTTGCGCGTTCGAGATCGATATGAAAGGGATCTCGCTATATTCCTTGAATATGAACCCGTGCTCCCAGAGATCGAGCCTTCCGTGTAGAGTGCTTATTACGGGGATCCGGCTCCTGCGTGCTATGACAAAGCCTATGCAGTCTATATGGGAGTGGATGATGTCAAATGAGGGTTCGCGCCTTAATACCTCCTCCATCAAAAGGAAGTGGAATGCAACGGGGTCAACGGTGCGGGGGTTCAGCCTCAAGGCGCAGTCGCAGACAGGCACGAGCCCGGCT
>JAUSLB010000068.1 GCA_030646655.1 Deltaproteobacteria bacterium
CCATGGACCTTCTCGACCATGTCTTGACGACCTTCTTAGTCCTTGCTTCCCCGGCGCCCTGTATCTTTTCCAGCAGATGCCCGTCAACGAACGGGCCCTTTTTTACGGAACGCGGCATTACTTCCTCCTCGTTATGATATACTTATCGGTCTGCTTGCGCCTCCGGGTCTTGTAACCCTTCGTCGGCACGCCCCACGGGTTCGAGGGGTGGTTTCCGCCCTTGCTCTTGCCCTCGCCTCCGCCGTGCGGGTGGTCGACCGGGTTCATGGCCACGCCCCTTACGCTCGGGTTCCTCCCCAGCCACCTTGACCTTCCGGCCTTGCCGATGGTCACGTTCTCGTGGTCGAGGTTGCCGATCTGCCCGACCGTAGCGTAGCAGTCCTGAAGTATGTATCTCACCTCGTTCGAGGGGAGCTTTACGGTGGCGTAGTCGCCTTCTTTTGCCATGAGCTGGGCGTAAGCGCCTGCCGTACGGACGAGCTGGCCGCCTTTGCCCTTCTTCATCTCGATATTATGGACGAACGTGCCAACGGGGATATACCTTAAGGGTAGCGCGTTGCCCGGCCTTATGTCGGCTTCGGGGCCTGCGGTAACGGTATCCCCTATCTTCAGATTGACCGGCGCGAGGATATACCTTTTCTCGCCGTCCGAGTAGGCAAGCAGCGCTATATTCGATGTCCTGTTCGGGTCGTACTCTATTGCCGAGACCTTGGCGGGGATATTTATCTTATCCCTCTTGAAATCTATTATCCTGTAGAGCTTCTTATGGCCCCCGCCTATCCAGCGGACCGTGATCCTGCCTAAGTTGTTCCTTCCGCCGCTGCGCTTAAGGGGCAGGGTAAGACCCCTCTCAGGGCGCTTCTTTGCGAGCCCCTCGAACACAACGGTCGTCTTTTCCCTCATGGACGGGGAGGTAGGTTTGTATTTTTTTACTGGCATAATCTGTATTCTTCCTATTTCCTTAAGTTGTCTTCCTTAAAATTTAAACGCCCTCGAAGATCTCTATCTTGTCGCCTTCCCTTAGCGTTATATACGCCTTCTTCCTCGTAGGCCTTTTTCCCGAGTATTTCCCCATCCTCTTTACCTTGCCCGGGACCCTCTGGGTGTTGACGTCGGTGACCTTCACATTGAACGCCTTCTCGATAGCGGTCTTGATCGATTTCTTGTTGGCGTTCACATCTACCCAGAATGTCACCTTGCCCTCGGCGTTCAGTGCGGTCGACTTCTCGGTAATAACCGGAGACTTTATGAGCGAATAGTTGTTCATCATTGGAGCATCGCCTCTACTTTCTCTAAAGCGCCTTTTGTGATGACAAGGTTGTCGTAATTAAGGATGTCATATACATTGAGCCCGCCGGCTGTAAGCACCTTGTAATCCTTCAGGTTCCTTACCGCAAGCTCTAAATTGCGGCTCCTTCCCTCTATTACTATAAGGGCGTTATCGAGCCCGGCCTTCTTTACCACCTCAAGCGCCATCTTGGTCTTGGGGGCCTCAAGCTCGAGGCTGTCATAGACCTTCAGCCTGCCGTCCTTCAGCCTTAAGGCGAGGGCGGACTTTAAAGCCTCCCTCATTACCTTCTTGGGTACCTTGTAGGAATAATCCCTCGGATGCGGGCCGAAAACCGTCCCGCCGTGCCTCCACAGAGGCGATCTTATGGAGCCGGATCTTGCCCTGCCCGTGCCCTTCTGCTTCCACGGCTTGATCCCTCCGCCGCTTACCTCGCCTTTTGTCTTGGTCGAGGCGGTGCCGGACCTCCTGTTGGCGAGCTGCATCTTTACGACCTCGTAGAAGAGGTGCTCCTTGACATCGCCGTAAAGGGAGTCGCTTAAGTCCATCTGGGAGACCTTTGTCCCGTTCTTATTCAAAATATCGATCTGCATTATGGGTTTCCCTTGAATTTTCAGTTAAATAATAACTATACACAATCCGGTTTGAATCCACAAGGACTATCTTACTTTTTCATCGCCTTTTTAACGAGGACAAGGCCGTTTACCGCGCCCGGGACAGCGCCGCAGATTAAAAGCACGTTATCCTCGGGCCTTATGCCGACGACCTTCAGGTTCTGCACGGTCACTTTATCGCACCCCATGTGGCCCGCCATCCTCATGCCTTTGTAAACCCTCGAAGGGTCCGAGCTTGAGCCTATGGAGCCCGGGGCCCTGTTGTGCATCGAGCCGTGGGATTCCGCGCCGCCGCTAAAGTGGTGCCTCCTCATCGAGCCCATGAAGCCCTTTCCCTTTGACGTGCCCTCTACATCGACGAAGTCGCCGACCTTGAAGACATCCGCGCAGTTCAGGGCCTGTCCGGGATTCAATTCATCAAGCTTCCCGCCCCTTATTTCGGCCAAATTATAAAGACAAGGCGTGCCGGCTTTTTTGAAATGCCCCTTCATGGCCTTATTGGCCCTCTTCTCCTTCTTCTCGCCGATCCCGAGCTGGATCGCCTCGTACCCGTCGCGCTCCTTTGTCTTTTTCTGCACGACGTAGCACTCGGCGGCCCTGACCACCGTTACCGGCACCATCTCCCCGGCCTCCGAGTAGATGTGCGTCATTCCGATCTTTTTTCCAAGAATGCCTTCTATCATATTACCCCAACCTTTTCAGGCCCCCTCTTCAGAGGGCGCGCGGCATAAGTGTATTTTAGCCCAAACCCGGAAAGCCTCAGTCGAGCTTTATCTCGACATCGACGCCAGCCGGCAGATCGAGCTTCATAAGCGCATCGACCGTATTCTGCGTAGGCTCCATGATGTCCATGAGCCTCTTGTGCGTCCGTATCTCGAACTGCTCCCTGCTCTTCTTGTCAACATGAGGAGAGCGAAGGACGCAGAACTTTTCGATCCTCGTCGGCAGCGGGATCGGCCCCTTTATCCTCGCGCCGGTCCTCCGAGCCGTATCGACGATCTCCTTTACGGACCTGTCGAGAAGCCTGTGGTCGAATGCCTTAAGCCTTATTCTTATCTTCTGGTTATCCACCTTGACTCCGTCCTGCTTCTTTTAAATTCCGTTATCCGTTGTCAGTTTTCCGAGATTTTTTAACGGTTCATGGTCGCGGTTTACTGTATTACGCTATTATCTTCGTGACGACGCCCGCGCCCACCGTCCTGCCGCCCTCGCGGATGGCGAACCTTACGCCCTCTTCCATGGCGATAGGGGTTATAAGCTCGACCTCGAGGTTCACGTTGTCCCCCGGCATCACCATCTCCGTGCCCTCAGGCAGCTTCGACACCCCGGTG
>JAUSLB010000069.1 GCA_030646655.1 Deltaproteobacteria bacterium
TAAGGCCCCCGGGCCCGAGGGCCGAGAGCCTCCTCTTGTGCGTTATCTCCGATATTGGGTTCGTCTGGTCCATGAACGGGTACAGCTGCGAAGAGCCGAAGAACTCCTTAATGACAGCTGACACGGGCTTGGGGTTAATAAGGTCGTGCGGCATGAGGGTCTCCAATTCGCCGAGGCTCATCCTCTCCTTCACGGCCCTCTCCATGCGAAGAAGCCCGATCCTGTACTGGTTCTCAAGGAGCTCGCCGACGGATCTTACCCTTCTGTTGCCGAGGTGGTCGATGTCATCGACCGTCCCCTGACCGTTCCTTAAGAGGATAAGATAGCGCACGACATCGAGGATGTCCTCTTTCCTTAAAGTGGTGATATCGAGGGACACATCGAAGCCCAATTTCCTGTTAAGCTTCAATCTCCCGACCTTTGAAAGATCGTACCTGTCTGAATTAAAGAAGAGGTCGTGGAAAAACGCGTTTGCGGTATCAACGGTGGGAAGGTCGCCGGGTTTCAACCTCTTATAGATATCAATCCGGGCGTTTAGCGTCATGTTGGAAGTGGGTTCGTCAGGATTCCCCTTCCTGTACTCGACAACGGCCTTTATGTCCTCGTTGCCGATCTTGTCGTTAAGGAGCGTTTCCCTGAAGAATACCCCCATCGCCTCTATGAGGAGGAGTTTGAAACTCTTTATATCCCTCCTCGATATCTCATCGAGCTTGTCTCTTGAGAGTATCTGGTTGCACTCGAGTATGACCTCGCCGGTATTCGGGTCGACTATGTCGCGGGAGGCGACCCTGCCGACGATGTCCTCGACCTCGACAGGGATGTATTTGATGCCCGCCGATACGAGCTTTTTTATCACTAGCCTTGTGAACTTCCTGTCCTTCTTTACTATTACCTCGCCGGTAGCCGGGTCCTTGACGTCACGGCTCGCCTTCTGGCCCACGAGAAAGTCAGGCTCAACGCTTTTGAGTATCTTTTTGTTCTCAAGTACTATCTCCTCGCTCGGGTAGAAATAATTAAGCGTCTCCTCGACCGAATACCCTAGCGCCTTAAGGAGGATGGTGGCGGGCATCTTTCTTCTTTTATCTATCCTCACATAGAGCCAGTCCTTCTGGTCGAACTCGAAATCGAGCCAGCTCCCGTGATACGGGATGACGCGGGCCGTGTAGAGCACCTTGCCAGTGAACCCCTTGGGCTTCTCGAACTCGAAGAAAACTCCGGGAGACCTGTGGAGCTGGGATACTATTACCCGTTCAGTGCCGTTAATAACAAAGCTCCCGTTGTCGGTCATAAGCGGGATCTCGCCGAAATAGACCTCCTGCTCCTTTATGTCCCTGATCGACTGGGCCCCAGTCTCAAGGTCCTTGTCCCACATGATGAGCCGGACGAGGATCTTTATGGGAGAGGCGTATGTCATGCCCTTCTGGTGGCACTCGTCAACCGTGTATTTCGGCTCAAGGAGCGTGTACTTGACAAACTCAAGGGAGGCGTTCCCGCTGAAGTCCTTTATCGGGAAAGCGCTTTTAAAGACAGTCTGAAGCCCGGCGTCCTTCCTTTCCTCGGGCTTCAAGTCGAGCTGCAGGAACTGGGCGAAAGACTTTTTCTGCACCTCGATGAGGTTAGGCATGCTTACGACTTTTCCTATGCGGGAATAATCCTTCCTCAAGACCTGTCCGTTGGTTAAATTGGAGGAAGCCATATATTTTTTTACTCCTTTTTAGAATCCTACAGTAGAATCGCCCGCCGGGACCCGGCGGGCTGATTCCAATCGATACGATTTTACGGACAAGGCCGGGTTAATCGCCGGCGCCCTCCAAAAAGCGCCTATTATAGACCTTGAAAATTTTTATTACTGTATCTCCACTTTCGCGCCGGCGCTCTCGACCTGCTTCTTTATCTTATCGGCCTCATCCTTTGAAACGCCTTCCTTCAAAGTCTTGGGCGCGCCTTCGACGAGGTCCTTCGCTTCCTTCAATCCGAGTCCGGTAATCGCCCTTACTTCCTTGATGACCTTTATCTTCTCTGCTCCGGTTTCCTTAAGAACGACCGTGAACTCGGTCTTCTCGGCAACGGCCGGGGCTGCCGCTGCGGCGCCGGCGGCGGCTACCGCTACGGGCGCGGCCGCTGAAACGCCGAACTTTTCCTCAAGCTCCTTTACGAGCCCGGCCAGATCCAGTACCGACATGCCCTCTATGTATTTGATAACATCCTCTTTTTTTATGTCAGCCATCGTCTTACTCCTCCTGAAATAATTATTTTATCAAGTTTTTCAATTAGTTACAACTGCTACGCCGCTTGAGCGGCCTTTTTGTCCTTTATGGCGTTAAGCGCGTAAAGGAACTTGGTCGGCACGCCGCCAAGCACGCGGACAAAGCCTGATACAGGCGCCTTCATCGAGCCGAGCAGCATCCCGAGGAGAACTTGCCTCGGCGGAAGCTCGGCAAGGCCCTTTATCTCGTTAAGCCCGATAACCTTCGGCCCCAGGGTGCCCATCTTTATCTTAAGGTTGGGCTGGGCCGAAGCGAACTGCGTAAGCGCCTTTGCGGCCGCGGCCGCGTCCTTGTAGGAGAACGCTATGGCCATAGGGCCCTTGAGGTGCTCGGATAGCTTCTCTACGGGGGTCCCTTTCACGGCGCGCCTTGTAAGCGTGTTCCGCACGATCTTGAAATCAATCGAAGCGGCCCTCAAGGCCTTTCTCATCTCGTTCATCTCAATGGCCTTGATGCCCTTATACTCGGCTATGAAGGTCGCGTTCGCCCTCTTGAGCTTGTCCTGAAGATCCTCGACTAACTTTACCTTCTGAGTCTTTTCCAACTCTTTATACCCTCCTTTCTGTCTTCGTATCAAAAGACAGCAAGAGCCTGCAAGGCTTAAAAAGCGATAGCGCGCGAAGCTGAACAGGGCCGCTTCGCACATTGCGGCAAAACCTTCTATCACTGGCCTCGGTAGGATTTTTAAGCTTGCGCCCCTACTGTCTTTGACCGTGTTTTATTTTTTTGTTGCTATCGGCCTCCGGCGCGCGTCTTGGACGCCTTAAACCGTGGAAACGCCGTTACTTGAACATGTTCCTCACTTCAACGGCGTCGAGCTTTATGCTCGGGCCCATCGTAGTGGAGACGAAAAGGCTCTTCAGGTATATCCCCTTGCTCGAGGCGGGCTTTGCCTTGATTATCGCCTCCATCAAGGAGATGAAGTTCTCTTTCAGCTTCTGCGCCCCGAAAGAGGCCTTGCCCACCGGGACATGGATGTTGCCCTGCTTATCTACCCTGAACTCCACCTTTCCCGCCTTAAGATCCGACACCGCCTTCTTTACATCGAAGGTCACCGTGCCGAGCTTCGGGTTCGGCATGAGCCCCCTCGGGCCCAGAACCTTTCCGAGCTTCCCTACGGCGCCCATTATATCGGGCGTGGCGACAACGGCGTCGAAATCGAGCCAGCCCTTGGAGACCTTTTCGATCATGTCCTCTGCCCCGATATAGTCCGCCCCCGCGGCCTTTGCCTCAGCCTCTTTTTCGCCTTTGGCGAACACGAGCACCCTTACGGCCTTTCCTATCCCGTGAGGCAATACTATAGTTCCCCTTACCATCTGCTCGGGGTGCTTGGGGTCAACCCCGAGGCGGCCCGATATCTCGACGGTCTCGTCGAACTTGGCTACCTTTGTCTGCGGCACGAGCTCAAACCCTTTTTCGAGTTCGTAAGCGCGGCCCCCCTCGACCTTGGCCTTCGCGGCTTCAAACTTTTTACCCATATTATTAACCCTCCACCGTGATTCCCATGCTTCTTGCGGTTCCTTCTACGGTCTTTACGGCCGCCTCAAGGCTCCCGGCCGTAAGGTCAGGGAGCTTTAGTTTCGCTATCTCCTCGACCTGCTTTTTCGTAACACGGCCGACCTTTTCCTTGTTCGGCTCCTTTGAGCCCTTCTCGACCCCTGCCGCCTTAAGCAGAAGCACCGAGGCTGGAGGGGTCTTCGTCACGAATGAGAAGGACCTGTCAGCGAAGACCGTGATGACGACCGGTGTTACCATCCCCTCCTGAGACTGGGTCCGGGCGTTGAAGGCCTTGCAGAACTCCATTATATTCACCCCGTGCTGGCCCAGCGCCGGGCCTACCGGGGGCGACGGGTTCGCCTTTCCGGCGGTTATCTGCAGTTTTATCTGCCCTGTTATCTTCTTAGCCATCTTCCAAACCTCTCTTCCGTACCGTTAGATTCCGGTAGCCGCTTTTTGCTGTTTTAAAAATATTTGATTATGCCTTCTCTACCTGAACAAAATCAAGCTCAACCGGGGTGGCCCTCCCGAATATCGATACCAGCACCCTCAATTTGCCCTTCTCCGGCTTGACTTCCTCGACAATGCCCGTAAAATTCGTAAAAGGCCCGTCCACGACCCTGATATTCTCCCCGCGGTCGAAAAGCACCTTGGGCTTGGGGCGCACCGCGCCCTCTTCCATCTGACGGGTGATCTTCCTTACCTCCTCCTCGGAGATGGTCGGGGGCGCTTCCTGCCCGCCCACGAACCCCGTCACCTTGGGGACTGCTTTCACGAGGTGCCATGTCTCGTCGTTAAGCTCCATATTTATAAGGATGTACCCCGGGAAGAACTTCCGGGAGGTCGTCCTCTTGACCCCTTTTACCATGTCCACGACCTTTTCAGAGGGCACGAGTATCTCCCCGAAGAGGCCTTCCTTGCCTGTAGCCTTGATCTTCTCTTCGAGGGCCGCCTTTACCTTGTTCTCATACCCCGAATAGGTATGTACTACATACCACTTTTTCCCCATATCACCTCATTTTAGGATGTAGCCGATTATTTTGGAAAAGGCAAGATCGACGAGGCCGAGGAATATGGCCAGGACAAAAGTGACGGCCATGACCACCCATGTGGATGTTATGGTCTGCTGCTTTGTCGGCCATGTGACTTTCTTCAGCTCCTGCTTCGATTCAGCGAAGAACTGCTTTGCCCTGTCTATCTTTTCCATTAGATTACCTAATCCGGCCCGCTTACGGGCCTCTTAAATTCCAGCCGCTTTGACCGGCTTTCAAAAAAGCTGGCAGGCCAGGAGGGATTCGGCTTCCAATCGGCCGCATCCATGCTTCCTCATTCCAGCCGCACGCCCTCGCTTCCGGCCGCATCCATGCGGCCCCATCCTCGCGCCTGCTCGGCGCTCAGGCGTTTTCGAATCCCTTTATCCTCATATAAAATTCTGGCAGGCCAGGAGGGATTCGAACCCCCAACATGCGGTTTTGGAGACCGCCGCTCTAGCCGTTAGAGCTACTGGCCTGTAGTTTTTAATTTTGGCAGAGCCAGAGGATGCCTGCAGGCTGAAAGCCTATTTCGTCTCCTTGTGGGGCGTATGCTTCTTGCAGAACTTGCAATACTTCTTTATCTCGAGCCTGTCGGGAATAGTTTTCTTATTCTTTGTTGTCGAGTAGTTCCTGCGCTTGCATTCAGCGCAGGCCAATGTGATTATATCCCTCATCTCATCCTCCGTCGGGACAAAGCCTTATCCCTTTATTCTCGTTCTTAGCCCCGGCACTTCGGTCCCTTCGGCTAACAATTTCCGTTTTCAGCATCCGTTATCCGTAACGGCTCAGCCTTACGCTATTATCTTCGTGACGACGCCCGCTCCCACCGTCCTGCCGCCCTCGCGGATGGCGAACCTTACGCCCTCTTCCATGGCGATAGGGGTTATAAGCTCGACCTCGAGGTTCACGTTGTCCCCCGGCATCACCATCTCCGTGCCCTCAGGCAGCTTCGACACCCCGGTG
>JAUSLB010000077.1 GCA_030646655.1 Deltaproteobacteria bacterium
ATCGGGGCATTTTAACATAATAAAATATAATATCATAATTATACTTGATTTTCTACAGTCTAAAATGGGAAAAACCCGTGCAAATATCCCATTTACAATAAAAAAGCCCTGCACCGGTTCCTGCAGGGCTCGTACTTTGCGCTTGTAGGCTTTCACGCACGGTCTAACATCCTGTTAGTTGAGTATGTACCTCGACGGGTTGACGGCGACGCCGTTCAGGGATACCTCGTAATGGAGGTGCGGGCCCGTAGAGCGGCCCGTATTGCCCATCTCTCCTATGCTCGCGCCCCTCCTTACCTTCTGCCCTGAACGCACGAGGAGCTTATCCATGTGCCCGTAAACCGTCTTTATCCCGTACCCGTGCGAGATGACCACGGTCCTGCCGAGCCCCGGGTCTGCTCCGGCCTCCACCACTATCCCGTCAGCGGCCGCCACAACAGGCGTGCCGATGCGGTTCGCGATATCCATGCCCCTATGCATCTGAGGGTTGCCGGTGAACGGGGATATCCTCTGCCCGTAAGTGGATGTCACCCAGCCGCGCGAGGGCCATATCGAAGGGGTCGAGGCGAGGAAAGAGACCTGCTTCATCAGATACCCCTGCAGCTCAGTGAAGCTCTTCTCCTGCGTCTCAGCCTTCTCCTGCAGATCCGTTATCTCTGAGCGCATCTTCTCTACGAGGTCCTCGCCCCTAAGAGGGGTGTTATTCATGTAAGCCTCGTCCTCTGCCGGGGAGCCTCCACCCATGCCCATCATAATGTCGGAGTTCCCTTTTGCCCCTTTCGGCTCCTCGATGTTGGCTATTATGCGGAGCTTCCTGTCGAAGTGGCTCAATCTGGCGAGCCGGGACTCCAGCTCCGTAATTTTTTCGGCAAAGCCCTGCACTTCGTAAATCTCGACGCTGTGAGTCCTTATCCTCGCGTAATCGAAGACGATGAATGTTATAGCCGCGAAGAAGAGTACAGCCGCGGTTATCCCGGCCTTAAGGACTTTAAAAGGAATCCTCAGCTGCCTCGATCTGGAAGCGTCGTTTGTTAAAACGAAGAGCGTAAAGAATCGTTTGTTCAATTGACGACCCCCCTTCCAATTTATTAAAAGCAAAAACCATTGGTGGTTCTGAATTCCGGATGCTGAAAATTTTTCTTGGTGACTAAAACGTATGGAACAAGAGCGGCCTTAAGGCCGCCTGTAAAGAAATGGCTTTGTTGCGGACTGCTTCGGGCCTGATGGCCTTAACCGGCGGCAAGGATGCCGGCAGTCTTTTAGACCGGTTAGAATTGCTTAGCATAAAGGCGCTCACAAAGTCAAGGTTTATGTGAAGCGCCACTGCCGAGCTTTCCGACACCCGCAGTCTATTATATTAGGGCAGGCGCAGACAGTGACAACGGTCACGCTCAGGGATAAAGAAGGATCCTGTCTTTTTCTATCTTTATGTAGCCTTCCTGAGACATCTTCTTCAACGCCCTGCTTACGACCTCCCTTGACGAGCCTATCATGGCCGCAAGCTCCTCGTGGGTCGGCCTCTCTATGGAGACGACCTTCTCCACGCCGGAGGGCTTTGACATTCCCATAAGGGTGTGGGCTATCCTGCCGCATACATCCAAGAGCGCGAGGCCGCCGATCTTCCTTGTGGCCTCCCTGAGCCTGCCGGTAAGGTAGGCGAAGAACCTCATATAGACCTTATGGTGCCTCGATAAGTATTCGAGGAAGGCGGACTTGCTCACGACAAGGCATTCGAGGGCCGAGACCGCCTCCACATTCGCTGACCGGGGCTTGTCGTCTATTATGGACATCTCTCCGAACATGTCGCCCTCATTAAGCATCGCAAGGACTATTTCCCTGCCCTCCTCGCCGTAAAGCGTCACCTTCACCTTGCCGGAGATGATGAAATAGACCGCGTCCCCGCTTTCGCCCTCGATTATAATCTGGCTCGAATCGGGCCACGACTTTATCTCGCCGCGCGAGACGATGTCCTTAAGGTAGAACTCCTCGAGGCCCTTAAAGAGCGGGTTTTGGGAAAGAGACTCCTCGACCCTTTTTGCTCCGTCCTTCTTTTGCCCGTTTTTGATCTCAGTCATGTTCCACTCGCCTCTATTTCGTTGATAAGCAGCGACGGAGCGCCGATAGAGCCGATAAACCGTATATCGGATGCGCACCCGTCAACTTTAGAAAAAAGGTCAAGGAGGTTGCCTGATATCGCCATTCCCCTTACCGGGTATTCGGCCCTGCCCCCCTCGACCCAGAAGCCCGAAGCGCCGAGGGAAAAGTCCCCGCTCACAGGGTTTATGGTATGAACCCCGAGGACCTCGGTTATAAAGAGCCCCTTTGAGACCTCTTTAAAAAGCTCTTCCCGCCCTTTTTCGCCCTTTTCTATATAAAGGTTCGATATCCCTATGCCCGGATAGCTCTTGAAGTTCGACCTCGATGAATTGCCCGTTGATTTTACCCCCGCCCTCGCGGCCCAGTATGTATCGTATAGAAACCCCCGGCACACCCCTCCATCCAGCAGGCTGGTCCTTCCTCTTTCAACCCCCTCGCCGTCAAAGGCGGAAGAGGCCCATCCGCCGGGCAGTATCCCGTCGTCCCGGATATTGAGCCTTGGGGAAGCGACCTTTTTCCCGGCCTTGCCTATGAGCATTGACTTTCCTTTAAGGACATTGTCGCCGAGGAACGACGGGGCCAAAGATTCAAGGAACTCGCAGGCGATAATATTTTCAAAGATAGCAGGGCATTTTATGGTCTTTATCTTCTTTGCCCCCAGAAGCCTTACGGCGTTCCCGGCGGCGCCCCTGCCTATCCTATCCGGCTCTACGGCGCCCCTGTCGTGGCCCATGCCTATCTCCCAGCCCATCTGGGACTCCCCGAGAGCCTCCGCTACCGCCGTGACGCTGCCTGAATAGAAGGTGGCCCTATGGCTGGAATCGGCCCCGTTCGAGTTCACGATCCTTGAAAAGTGAAGGGACTCCGAATACGAGGCCTTCCTTACCCTTTTTACGCGCGCGTCAAAAGACCTTGCCGCCTCCTCGATCGAAAGGGCTGTCTTTATCTTTTCTTCCTCAGGCGTTCTGGCAAAGGAGTCATCGAACAAGCCGAGGTCTTTTTCCAAAACCTCCGTGCCGCCCGCGCCGGGAAAAGATAAAAATTCATCCTGAGCCGCCTCGCGCGCCCCGCCTATGGTACTGGCTACCATATCTTTGAGCGCCTCTTCGGTTAAAACGCTTGAGAACCCGAAGCCCTGCCTATTACCCGAGATAACCCTTAAGCCTGCCCCCTCGTTCGAGCGGACCTTGAGGGAATCGACTTCATTGTCCTTGGCCTCTATGCCAAGGCCCGAATCCATCGAGTAGAATATCTCGTAGGACTCTGCCTTGCCTTTCAAGAGCCTTTTCAGCGAATCTATGACCTTTTCAGATCGCTTTAAGTTGTCGCTCATTCCCGCCTTTCCTGCGGTTATTATTTTCCGGGCTGGGGCGTCTTCTCGGCAAGCTCGATCAGCATGGCTATCTCGTCGCAGTTGGGAAACTTAATGCACCTTATGCAGTCGCCCCATATCTTATGGGGGAGTATCTCTTTATTCACTATCCTGAAGTCGAGCTTCTGGAAGAAACCCGGCTTGTATGTAAGGGCGAAAACCTTCTTCAGTCCCAGCGTCCTCGCCTCTTCAATACAGGCAAGGACGAGCTTGGTGCCGAAGCCCCTGCGCGTGTGGCTCTCTTTTACCGCCAGAGACCTTATCTCGCCCATATCCTCGGAGCTTATGTGCAGGGCGCAGGCGCCGATAACCACACCTGCGTCCTCGCATACGAAGAAATCGCGGATGCCGTCGTATATGTCGTTTAAAGGGCGGTGGAGCATCAGGCCCTTTTTTGAGAACGACTCCACTACCTCGTAGATCGAAGGGGCGTCGTTCAGCACTGCCTTCCTTACCAAATCCTGTCTCACTTGCCTTTCTGCGCCTTTGCCTTCTTGGCGGATAAAGATTTAGCGGCGTCCATCAGCTCTACCGCCTGCCTCCTCGAAGTATCGGTGACCTTCATGCCGCCGAGCATGAGGGATATCTGCTCGACGCTGTCATCTTTGGAGAGCTCCTTTACGGATGTCACCGTCCTTCCGCTCTGGGCCTGCTTGGATACGCCGTAGTGCCTGTCGGCAAAGGCCGCTATCTGCGGCAGGTGAGTGATGGCGAGCACCTGATGGAACTTCGATACGTCTTTCAGTTTAAGCCCGACGACCTGCGCCATCGCCCCGCCCACACCGTTGTCTATCTCGTCGAATATGAGGGTGGGCACCCTGCCGGCGGCTGTGGCGCTCTTCATGGCGAGCATTATCCTGGAGAGCTCCCCGCCTGAGGCTATCCGCGCCAGAGGCTTTATCCCCTCGCCCGGGTTGGTGGAGATGAAAAAGCTGACCCTGTCGGCCCCCTTCTCGTTAAAACGGGCCGAGCCGTCAGGGTTCTTTTCAGCGTCTATCGCAACCTCGAATGCAGCCCCCTTCATACCGAGGGTCGAGAGACCTTCCCGGAGCTTTTCCTCGAACTCTTTTGCGGCCGCCTTCCTTGCATCCGACAGGTTGGCGGCGGCTAAAGCGGCCTTTTCCCTTGCGGCCTTTACCGAGGGATCGAGCTCCTTAAGCCTTTCTTCGAAGTTCGTTAAGGTTTTAAGCTCATTCCCGAAAGCGGCTTTTTTGTTTAGGACGTCCACAACCTCAGGGCCGTATTTCCTCTTTATCTTGGTTATTAGATCAAGCCTCGCCGCTGCCTGTTCAAGGGTCTCGGGGTCAGCCTCTATCGATTCCGAATAATCGCGTAAAAACCTCTCCGAGTCCTCGAGCTGGAAGAGGCTCGCCTCAATGGAGGCGGCGGTCTTCCCGAGCTTGTCGTCGAGTTTGGATAACTCCTTTAACGCCTTGATTACGCCCCCGAGCCTCTCGATAATCGAGCCCGCGTCCGAATATAGCGCCCTCTCGGCCTCGGCCGTTACGGCCTTTATCTTCTCAGCGTTCTGGAGCTTGTCTTTTATCTTCTTTAGCTCCGCGTCCTCGCCAGGGGTAATGGAGGCGTCCTCTATCTCCTTTAACTGGAAAGAGACCAGCTCGCGCTTGTCCTGAGAGCTCTTTGAGGCCTGTAAAAGGGCGTCAAGCTCCTTTTTTAAAGCTACATAGCCCCTGTGGCACTCGGCCATGTAGTCCCTGAGTTTCCCGAAGTCCCCGAAGGCATCGAGCACTTCGATATGCTCTTCCGGCCTCGTAAGCGACTGGTGCTCGCTCTGGCCGTAAATGTCTATCAGGCGCCTGCCGACCTCCGTAAGCGTTACAAGGGTGGCGAGGCCGCCGTTTATGTAGATCCTGTTCCTGCCTGCCTTCTGGATGACGCGCTTTATTATAAGCTCTTTCTGCGCCTCTATCCCGGCCTCTTTTAAAACCCCGGCGAGGTTCCTGCTCTCTGAGATATCGAAGAGCGCCTCGACCTGCGCCTCTTCCCTGTTAGCCCTTATTATGTCGTTAGAGGCCCTGTCCCCGAGTATAAGGGCTATGGCATCGAGGATTATGCTCTTCCCGGCGCCTGTCTCGCCGGTAAAGATATTGAGCCCCGGGCCAAAGGAGATATTGAGGCTTTCGATTATGGCGAAGTCCCTGATACTCAGTTCGACGAGCATATCTTCTTAACAGGCTGCTGAAAAAGTCCATCTGCTTCGTTGGCATCAAAGCTCGTCACTGCGGCGTAGTGGCTAACTACGCCTCA
>JAUSLB010000097.1 GCA_030646655.1 Deltaproteobacteria bacterium
TCAATTCCATAATAAAGGGCACCGGGGAGCGGGGGGACCTTGAAGAGATAGTAAAGAGCGTAAAGGATGTGGTATTAAAGTTCACTGACCTCATGGCTTTCCTGATCGACAACATCAGGAGCCCTTTGATAACGATAATAAGCCTTATATTCGGGATCGAGCACGGATTGAAACGGTTCTTCAGCAGGGATAAAAAAGGAGGTGGCAGCGATGGGAACTAACAGGAACGCGTTCTACGCATTTATGCTTGGCGGCGTTATCGGGGCCGGTATAGCCATCCTCTATGCCCCGGGCTCAGGGATTGAGACGAGGAAGAGGGTAAAGGAGGGGGTGGACGACGCCGGGGACTGGGCAAAAGACACTTTTGAGGGCACACGCGACAGGATCACAGAGGGCAGTGACAAGGTCAGGCAGTTCGTAACTGAAAAGAAGGAAGACCTGCAGTCAGCGTACGAGGCCGGCAAGGAGGCTTTTAACAAAGGGCGCGAAAAGCTGGCCAGAGGCGGATAAACCCCTTCCCTGTTGAAATCGTAAAATCGGTTTCAGACTAATTGTGCGGTTCGGTTTAAGAAGTAGCCGCACAATTCGTTTATTCGCAATGATCAAAATGATCAAAAGTTTTTTTTAAGTCCTATTTTTATTATATTTATTCTTCTTTACTCCCGAGGACTCGCGGAGGCGCACCCTCATAACAAGAGAGGCGCTGCCGGGCGGAAGCGGATCAAATTTGAAGGAGCGGATTGATGCCGGGAGAGTCGAAACTGACGCTGAGCGTCATTACAGCCGCTGTCGGCGGTTTTATCGGGCATGTAAGCAGTCATCCGGATATCTTAGATACGGCTAAAGAGTGGCTCCATACCGCAAGGGAAAAGGGCCTCATAATAGACTTTCATGTGCTAAGGTGCGGGGACGACCTTGAGCTAATAATAACGCACGAGAACGGCCCTGACGACAGGCAGATTCACGAGCTCGCATGGAAGACATTCATGGCGTGTCAGGACGCGGCCGTGGAGCTGAAGCTTTACGCGGCCGGGCGGGGGATACTCAAAGATACCTTTACCGGCAGCCTTAAATGCATGGGGCCGGGCGTGGCAGAGATCGAGTTCGCGGAAAGGAAGAGCGAGCCGGTCTTAATCCTCATGGCGAATAAGACCTCTGTAGGCTCATGGAACCTCCCCCTCTATAAGATCTTCGCCGACCCCTTCAATACGCCGGGCCTCATACTCGACCCTACGATGCTCGACGGCTTCTCCTTCAGGGTATCTGACATCAAAGAGGGCAGAGAGATAACCTTAAAGACCCCCGCAGAATCACATTATCTGCTTGCCCTCGCAGGCTCGCCCTCGAGGTATATAATAAGCGGGGTCTTCAGGAACTCGGACAGCGATCTCGCCGCCGTCGTCTCAGCCCAGAAGTGCAATATCGTAGGCGGCAAGATCGCCGCGAAATGCGAGCCTGCGGCCATATTCAGGTGTCAGGCTGGCTTCCCGGCCGTAGGAGAAGTGATGGAGGCGTTCTCCTTCCCCTACCTTGTGGAAGGGTGGATGAGGGGCTCGCATACAGGCCCGCTCATGCCCGTGCCGTTTTACGAGGCGAACCCAACGAGGTTCGACGGGCCTCCCCGGGTGATAGGGGCGGGCTTTCAGGTATCCGACGGCCGCCTTATAGGCCCGCACGATATGTTCGACGACCCGAGCTTCGATGAGGCGCGGCGCACGGCAAATCAGGTTACTGATTACATAAGAAGGCACGGCCCCTTCCAGCCCCACCGCATGCCGGAGCCTGAGATGGAATATACCGCCATGCCCATTGTGATGGATAAGCTCAGGGACAGGTTTAAAAAGATCGGATAGGGCCGGGGAATTTTGCTTAAACCTACAGGCAAGGCGAGCAGCGCCGAAGGGTTCGCCGCGGGCAAACTGCCCGTGAGGCTTCTTGATAAGCTCCTCAAAAAATACGCCACTGGCGGAAGAGGCGTTGTAGTAGGCCCATCCATCGGCATCGATTCCGCCGTAATAGATGTCAGGGACGGCTACCTCGCGGCAAAGACAGACCCGATAACCTTTGTAGCTGACGACATCGGTTTCTATACGGTCTATATAAACGCCAACGATATAGCCGTTATGGGCGGGACCCCGAAGTGGCTTTTAGCTACGATACTCCTGCCCGAAGGAAAAACCACCGAACAGACCGTAGAGGCGATCTTCTCCCAGCTAAAAGGCGCATGCAGGGAGTTAAAAGTCGCCCTGTGCGGCGGGCATACCGAGGTGACCGCCGGCATAGACAGGCCCATAGTAATAGGGGCTATGCTCGGGACAGTGCCCGAGGATAGGGTCATCACCGGGGCAGGCGCGAGGGTCGGGGACGACATAATACTGACAAAAGGAATCGCCATAGAGGCCGCAAGCGTTATAGCGAGAAATAAAGAAAAAGAGCTCTCTTCCGTATTCCCGAAGGGCTTTATCGAAAGGTGCAAGGGGCTCATAAGGAGGCCGGGCCTGAGCGTTGTAAAAGACGCGCGGATAGCCCTTAAATACGGAAGGGTCAATGCCATGCACGACCCGACCGAGGGCGGGCTTTCAACAGGCCTCCACGAGCTTGCGATAGCGTCAAAGTGCGGGATGCTCGTTGATAAGGCGTCGATACCCGTGCTCCCCGAGGCACAGAGGCTATGCGGTTATTTCGGGCTCGATATAATGGGGGCTATAGCCTCGGGCGCGCTCATTATCTCAATTGACCCGGAAGATACCGGCAAAGTCCTGAAAGGCCTTAAAAAGGCCGGAATAAACGCCGGACGCATAGGGAAGGTCGCAAGGAAAAGAGAAGGTGTCAGGATAAAAGAGGGCGGGCAGATAAAGCCGCTTAAATTGTTCGAGAAAGACGAGCTTACGAAGATACTTTAGCCTGAACTCTTTAGGAGGCCGTGATGAAGCACAAGCAGCAGCAGTCCTTTCAAAGAAAGTCGATTGATACCGATAAAGACCCTTACCTCACATCAGCCGTGCCCGAGGACCCCTCGTCCTGCAAAAAATGCGGCTCAGTCTATCACGATAAAAGATGGGTCAATAAGGACGAGGCATCAGAGGATCTGCTTATGAAAGCAAAGCCAACGGCGCTTTGCCCCGCGTGCCGGAAGATCAGAGATAACTACCCTGAAGGCTTCCTCTTGCTGGAAGGCGACTTTGTAAAGGAGCACAGGGAAGAGATACTGAACCTTTTGAGGAATAAAGAGAGCCTTGCCCAGTCCATAAACCCCCTTGAGCGGATAATAACCTTAAAGGAAAGGGAAGGCGTCATAGAGGTGGCGACTACCACTGAGAAGCTCGCACAGAGGATGGGGCAGATACTGTCTAGGGCCTTCAACAGGGAGGCGGAGTTCAAGTGGAGCAGCGATACCAAGATGGCCCGCGTCATATGGAGGCGGGACGGGTAGTCCTTAAACCTGTCCGCTAAGAGCCGGGTTAATCCCTCATTGAGGGTTCAATTCCCCGAAGCTTGCTTCGAGACTTTTTCAGCAGAGAGGTCTTCGATACTCCGCAGCTTGCTGCGGGGAGGTTCATTGGCTGATCTTATTCCTGTTTGCCCTTTTCCGGCAGGCTTATTATAATAGCGTCTGGGCGGCGCCGGGGGGTGGGGGGCGTAAAACCCGTTTTCCAATCATGGTATCAATGAGGGAGGCAAGACTCTACAGCCCTGCTGAAAAAGGCTATGTTGACTGCTATCTTTGCGAATTCCACTGCCATATAGCCGACGGCAAGAGGGGCGTTTGCGGGGTTAGGGAGAACATGGGCGGGGTGCTCTATACCCACATCTACGGGCGCCTCATAGCCGAGCACATAGACCCCATAGAGAAAAAGCCCCTGTTCCACTTCCAGCCCTCCTCAAGGTCTTACTCCATAGCGACCGTCGGCTGCAACTTCAGATGCCTCCACTGCCAGAACGCGGAGATATCCCAGATGCCGAGGGACAGTAAAAGGATACTCGGCGAAGAGGTAGCCCCTGACGAGGTCGTGTCCGAGGCCTACGAGACAGGGTGCTCGTCCATCTCCTACACATACACGGAGCCTACCATATTCTTCGAATACGCATACGATACAGGCGTGCTCGCAAAGGAGCGGGGCCTTAAAAACGTATTCGTCACCAACGGCTACATGACGACTGAATGCCTCGATGAGCTTAAAGATGTGCTCGACGCGGCGAATGTCGATGTAAAGTCATTCTCTGAGAACTTTTACAGGAAGGTCTGCGGCGCTACCCTTGCCCCGGTCTTAAAAAGCGTCGAGCGGATGAGGGAGCTGGGGGTTTGGGTCGAGGTCACCACCCTGGTCATCCCCACATTGAACGACAGCGAAAGCGAGCTCAGGGAGATCGCGAAGTGGATATACAGGACCGACAGATCGATACCGTGGCACATAAGCGCGTTCCACCCCGCGTATAAGCTCAATAAACTCCCCCCCACCCCGGCCTCGAAAATACAGAGGGCGCGCGAGATAGGCCTTGAGGAGGGGCTTAAGTACGTCTATACGGGCAATATACCCGGTCAGGAGGGAGAATCGACTTTCTGCTATAATTGTAAAAGGCTCCTTATAGAGAGATACGGCTTTACGGTAAAAAAGAACCTTATAGCCGGTTCGAGATGCCCGTACTGCGATTTCTTAATAGACGGGGTCGGCCTTTAACTTCTGGAATTTGAAACGGCGCGAGAGCCGGAAAGGAGGGACGGATGCTAGTTGAATTCAGCGTCATACCCGTAGGCACGGGCGAGAGCGTAGGGGGCGCGATCGCGAGCGTATTGAAGATAGTCGACGAGAGCGGTCTCCCTTACAAGGCTAACGCCATGGGCACGGTAATCGAGGGGAGCTGGGATGACTGCATGGGGCTTATAAAAAAATGCCATGAGGAAGTGATGAAGACGGCGCCGAGGCTCCATTCGAGCATACAGATAGACCTAAGGCCAAGCAAGCCCCTTGACCGCCTCACCGAGAAGCTTAAGAGCGTGGAAAAGAGGCTGGGAAAGAAGATAAAGACATAATCGCGATAGACGGGAGCTATGGCGAGGGTGGAGGGCAGATACTCCGGACTGCGTTGGCGCTATCGTGCCTGACCGGGCTCCGGTTCAGGGTCTATAATATCCGCGCCGGCAGGAAAGACCCCGGGCTTAAGCCCCAGCACCTCTTGAGCGTCCGCACGGCCGCATCGATTACCGGCGCTGAGGTCAAAGGGGACAGCCTCGGCTCGAAAGAGATATTCTTCTGCCCCGGGCCTGTAAGGCCGGGTGTTTACTCGTTCGACGTAGGCGAGCTAAAGTCGAGCGCAGGCTCAACAGGCCTTGTCTTCCAGACTATATTGCCGCCCCTTTCTTTCGGCGATACGCCCTCCAGCCTTAAGATAAGGGGCGGCACTCATGTTGAGTGGTCGCCTCCGGCGGATTACATTAAAGAGGTATTTCTCCCTGCCATAAGGCTGATGGGGGCGGAGGTCAGGTTCAGCAACCCTGTTTTAGGCTACTACCCCATCGGCAGGGGTGAGATAGAGGCTGAGGTCAGGCCGGCAAAGAGGCCTTTAAGGCCGCTTAATATTAAAGCCCGGGGCAGGCTTCTTGAGGTAACAGTCACTTCAGCCGCCTCTAACCTCCCGGAATCGATAGCACAAAGGCAGCTCGTTCACGCGCTCTCAAGGCTTAAAGGCTTATCCGTTGTCCCTGAGGGCAGGGTAATACTTCCCCCATCGCCCGGAAGAGGGACTTACCTGTTCATACTCGCGCGCCTCGAGAATATAAACGCCGGCTTCTCCGTGCTCGGCGCGAGGGGCAAGAGGGCCGAGACAGTTTCTGAAGAGGCGGCGGAAAGTCTCCTTCATTATATCGAAAGGGACGGCGCTGTAGATAAGCACCTCTCAGACCAGATGGCCCTGTTTATGGCCCTTGCGCAAGGCCCTTCATCGATCACGGTAGAAGAGGTCACGAACCACCTTAAGACAAATATCCACGTCATCGAAATGTTCCTCCCCGTTAAGTTCTGCCTATCCGGGGGATTGGGAGAAACCGGCTCTCTGGATGTAACCGGCTGCGGCCGGGGTTAAGGCCGAATCGGATACCCGACGATCACTATGGACATCCCCAATTTCCTCGAGGCGTTCGCCCTCGCCTTCATCCCGCTTTTTGTGGCGATGGAGCCTATAGGCATCATGCCTATCTATGTCTCAATGACCCGGCCGCTTGCCGCTTCCGAGAAGCGGAGCGTTCTTTTCTATTCGATATTGACGGCGGCCGCCATAACCATCGCCTTCCTTCTTGTCGGGAGGGGGATGTTCATAGTGCTCGGCATAACGATCTCTGATTTTCAGATAGCGGGAGGAGTGATACTCTTATCCATCGCCATCAGCGATATAGTCCATGCCGCAAGGGGCATTACCGAAATACCCCCCACCGCCGGCGTGGGCATAGTCCCCCTCGGCACCCCGCTTATAGCGGGCCCGGCCGCCCTTACGACGCTCCTTATACTGAGCGATCTCTACGGTTTTACCATCACGCTTATAGCGTTAATCGTCAACCTCTTCATCATCTGGTTCGTCTTTATAACTTCCGATACGATAGTCAGCTACATAGGCGAGAAGGGCGCGCTGGGCATCTCAAAGGTCATCTCGCTTCTGCTTGCCGCCATAGCGGTCATGATGATAAGGCGGGGGCTTGAGGGGTTGCTCCTTTAGCTGAAATGCCTTATAATGCCCCTTATAATAGATGGCCTTGTCATTGCCCCGGCCGGGCAACTGATTTACATCATATAAAACCGCCCTTATTTTAATGTATAATGGCCTTGTCTTTTTATTTCAAAGGAGGCTTGTCCGCAATGCTTAAACTCGCGCTTTTCCTTCATATCATCTCGGCGATCTTCTGGGTGGGGGGGATGCTGTTCCTTGTGGCGGTTGTCGCCCCATACCTTAAATCATTGCCCAACCCTGAGGACAGGGCGAAGATATATCAGGTCGTGGGCAAGCAGTACAGGTTCTGGGGCTGGGTGGCTATAATAACGCTCCTTGTCTCAGGCCCTGCCATCCTTTATTTCCTATACGGCATACCGCCTATCGGGATGGTAAGCCCGTCGCTTCACTCTACGGGCTTCGGCAGGACCCTTGCCATCAAATTATCTCTGGTGCTCCTGATAGTTCTGAGCAGTTTACTGCACGACTTCTGGATCGGGCCAAAGGCGCGCAATTCCGCAAAGCTATCTTCCATAGCGAGGATATTCGGCAGGGCGAACCTCCTCTTGGCGCTCTTAATAGTCCTTTTCGCGGTCTTTTTAAGGGCAGGCGGGATCTAAATAAATGCACAAGTTCGACCCTCAGCACATAGAGAGGCTTACGAGCGAGGAGAGATACCGGGAGATACGGCCCGAGGGAATCTTAAGGGACGCCGGGCTTAAAGAGGGGGATTCAATAGCCGATATCGGGTGCGGGCCGGGCTTTTTCACCATCCCGGCATCTAAGATAGCCGGCCCGACAGGGCTCGTCTACGCCATAGATACTCAGGAGGAGATGCTCGCAAGCCTCATAAGTAAAGGACTTCCGCCGAACATAATACCAAAGAGGTCAGGGGAGCATTCTTTCCCTATAGAAGACGGAAGGCTGGATTTCGCCTTGATCGCCTATGTGCTCCACGAGACAGAGGACAAAACTCTTTTCCTGAAAGAGGTAAAGAGGGTATTAAGGGCCGGAGGGGCCCTGCTTATAATCGACTGGAAAAAGATCAAGGAAGAGAAAGGCCCGCCAGTGGAGGAACGCCTTACGGAAGCCGATTGTACAGGACTCCTTGAGGACTCCGGGTTCTCTTCCATAAAGTCATCTTCGCTCAACCCCTCCCATTATAAAGTTTCCGCCATAAAATAACAGGCGCGCCAAAGACAACTCTGGCTAATCAGGATATAGTCTAACAGGGAGCTTCCAAAAGTCCGTCCCGGACTTTTGGAAGCTCCCGCAAATGGCAATCCTTAACCTGCAAAGAGGCTTAAAATGGATAAAAAGATCGATGGCGCGGTTATCTCCCTTGTCCGGGGCGATATAACCGGTGAAGGCACCGACGCTGTAGTTAACGCCGCGAACACAAGGCTCGCGGGCGGCGGCGGAGTTGACGGCGCTATACACAGGGCAGGCGGCCCCGCGATAATGGAAGAGTGCAGGAAGATAGGCGGCTGCCCGGCCGGGGGCGCCGTAATAACGACCGGCGGCAGGCTGAAGGCGAAGTATGTAATCCACGCGGTAGGCCCTATTTACAAGGACGGGCTCCACGATGAGAAGGAGCTTCTAAGCTCAGCCTACAGGGCCTCTCTTGAGCTTGCCTTGCAAAAAGGCCTGAAGAGCGTCTCATTCCCTTCCATAAGCACGGGGGCTTACGGGTATCCCGTAGGGGAGGCCTCTGAGGTAGCCCTAAAGACCGTAATAGACTTCCTCCGCTCCCGTAAGGGGCTGGAGGCCGTCCGCTTCGTCCTCTTCTCAGACCCTGACCTTGAGGCCTACAGGAAATCCCTCGAAAAACTCGCCCCTTAGCCCCCCTTGACAGAATCAGACCAGCGCCGGATAATCTAATAGGATGCTGAAAAAGTCCGTCCTGCGGCTTGAAGCAACCTGCTAATTATGGAATTGATTGTCTATTTCATAAGGAGGCGCATATGGAAAGGATTGACAGGGGCGAGGACTTCAGGTGGAGGTTCGACAGGCCCGTAACGGCGGATGACTTCAATAAGCTAAACGACGTAGCGATATTCGCGGGCCCGCTCCTCAGCATGCACCGGACGATAACGGGGAAGGAGCTTAAGACCCTTATCGACAGGGGTGGGAGCTTCGCCCTCGTGGCCGTGCTCGATAAAGAGGGCTTCGAGGAGGCGCGTATCTGCGGCTCGATCAACATGCCTGTGGGTAGGATAGAAGAGGACTCCCTCGCCCTCATTGACCGTAACGAGCTTATAATCGTTTACGGCAAGGGGCCGAACGACGCCTCGAGCGCCGTGGCGGCGGATAAGCTCATTACGCTCAATTACAAGCATGTGCTGAGGTACAAGGGGGGGCTGAACGAGTGGAAGGCCGCCCACGGATGCGTCGAGGGCAGGCTAAGGCTACATGAGGTGAAAAAGGCCGCTTAAAGGCGTTTTCGTATCTTGCTCTGAGGGTTCAGGCTTACAGCCTGAACCCTTTTTATTTCGCCTTCCTGAAAAGGTCAGCTTGTAACAAGCACCCTTTTGGCTCTTCTTTTTAACTTTCATTAAAAGCCATCCCAACTCCAAAAATAAAATGAAAATTCTCCGCCATAAATGGCGGGGATTGTCGGCAAGGTAGCTGCCTTTTATATAGCTCGTTTGATGCGCCCTTAAAAGGGCGGGACAAAGCCGGGCACCCGATTAAACCCCCACCCTGCCCCCTTCTTGACTCAAAGGAGGATGCAGGCTATACTTAAATAGGTGATTTTGATAATTAAAATCATAAATAAGGGGGTATAAAAATGATACGGAACATAGGCACAGAGGAGCTAAAGGGGATGATGGACAGCGGAGAAAGCTTTGTGCTTGTGAACGTGCTGGAGAGCGGCAGCTACGAGAACGAGCATATCTGCGGCTCAATCAGCATGCCCGTGCAGGAGATAAGCCAAGAGGCGCCGAGGCTGCTGAACAGGGATGAGACAGTAATAGTCCATTGCTCGGGGCCGGCATGCGCCGCGAGCCTTTCAGCCGCTGAAAAGCTCGAGACCCTCGGATACAAGGACATAAGGAGGTTCGAGGGCGGCATAGAGGAATGGAAGAAGGCGGGGTATTGCCTTGAAGGCGCGTTTTACAAGGAAGCGGCCGCTTAACATATAAGCAAGTAAGCAAGGCACTCAAAAGGGGCCTTGCCAAGCTGATTTTTTAAATCTATCTTCCCTTTAGAAAAGGCGCTCAGAAGGCGCCTTTTCCTTTATTCCCCTACCTTGGCAAGAAGCCCTTTCTTCTTTACCACGCTAAAGTTCCAGCTGTAAAAAAGGAGCGAAGCGGCTATATAGCCTATATTGAGCGTTGTAGCCCAGACCATGCTCTCTACCGGGAATGTTCCTTTGGAGATGACCTGCCTCATGCCCTCAAAGACATGCGCCGAGGGTATAAAGAGCGCCACCTGCGTTAAAAAGTGCGGCAATACCGATACAGGGTAGAATACGGCTGATACGGGCTGGAATAGAAGCGCTATGCCCCACGCCAGCACCTCGGCCTCCTGGCCGAACCTCATTATAATGGCCGTAGTTACGATGCCTATGGACCAGCCCATGATTATAAGGTTGATTACAAGGGGTATGAGGGAAAAGCCGAGGAGGAATATATCGAACGAATAAAGGATATAGGCGAGCGTCACCATTACAGTGGATGTGAGGAGGAGCTTGATGATGCTCAAGAATAGGAGCGACGCTATGTATTCGGCGGGGCTTAGGGGGCTTACGAATATGTTAAGCAGGTTCCTCGACCAGACATCCTCTAAAAAGGATACGGAGATCCCCTGCTGGCTCCTGAAGAGGATATCCCATAGTATGAGCGCGCCTATGAATAAGGTTATGAAGTCCTGATGAGGCGTGCCCCTCATAAGGTATATGGACACAAAACCCCAGACGACAAGGTCGAGCACGGGCCAGTAGAATACCTCCATCAGCCTCGGAAGGCTCCTCTTGTAGAGGTATAGATGGCGCTCCGTGTAAGCGAATATCCTCGAGAGCTTCATAAAATCAGCTTTGCCTTTACTGTAATCGATGACTGACGACTGAAAAATGATAATGGTTTTTTCTACCCCGGCCTCGCTATCTTTAAAAAGACCTCCTCCAAATCCTGTCCCTTGAACCTCTCCTTTATCTCATCCGGCC
>JAUSLB010000116.1 GCA_030646655.1 Deltaproteobacteria bacterium
CACCGCCTTTGCTATGTCCATGATCCCCGCGCTCGGTATCTTGGGGACGAATAACTCCCCGCCTTTCATCTTGCCGAGCGACGTCAGGACGAACTCAGCGCCCTGATCAAGCGTTATCCAGAACCGCGTCATCCTTTCATCCGTCACGGGAAGGATGCCCGTATCTTTTAATTTAAGGAATAGCGGTATTACGCTCCCGCGGCTGCCAACCACGTTGCCGTACCTTACTACGGAGAACCTCGTGGGCTTGCTCCCGGCATAGGAGTTGCCGGCTATGAAGAGCTTATCCGAGCAGAGCTTTGTTGCGCCGTAGAGGTTTATGGGGTTTGCGGCCTTATCGGTAGAAAGAGCTACTACCTTCTTGACCCCGAGGTCGACGGAAACGTCTATTACGTTCTGCGCCCCGAGTATGTTCGTCTTTATCGCCTCGAAGGGGTTGTATTCGGCGGCAGGGACCTGCTTTAACGCCGCTGCGTGTATAACATAATCGACCCCGTCGAACGCCCTGTATAGCCTGTCCTTTTCCCTGACATCGCCTATGAAGAACCTTAGGCAAGCATCCGGGAACTGCTGCATCATCTCGGACTGCTTAAGCTCGTCGCGGCTGAGGATTATGAGCTTCTTGGGCGTGTGCCTTGAGAGTATCTTGGCGGTAAGCCTTTTGCCTAAGGAGCCTGTCCCGCCTGTTATGAGTACCGTCTTGCCGTCTAGCATGATATCTCTCCTTCGATTTTGGAATGTTATAGATGCAACATTTGTGCCACTAATATACCTATCGGCATTTTATTGGATTTTTTAAGGCATTTTACTGAATTCTTTGGATTTTTTTTAAAAGTAGGAGAAGGAACGGGGCTGAGTCAGTCAAATAAATGACTCCCTTTGGCAAAAAGATTTTGCCCCTAAGGGGAGGAATTTTTTTCCTATTTCAGCAGAGGTGACGGAGCGGCGAGGGGGTTTTTAGTAGCCTGGGCAGCGCCCTTTATTACGAAGTGAGAGGGGTAGTCCTCCCTGTCGACGATGCACTGGATCGCGGACATGTTCTCGGAGTTAAAAAGGACCGGGCCTTTTAAGTTAAGGCTTATCTCGTTGTCTTTTGACACGCATACCATGACCATTATTACGAGGTTCTGCGCGTCCTTGACCCCGAGCCCTTCTGCCTCCGATTTTTTAAGAGGCACCGTGTAGCCGGGCTTATAGGCGTTCGGGCTGGTCAAAAGGAAAGCGACGGCCGGGATTTCGACGGACTGGAGCCATTAAAACATCCCTTCGGCGTCGTGGTCTATCATTATGAACCGCCTTAAGCGCTTGAAACCGGGGATGCCCTGAACGAAGCATATGATCTTATCCTCGTGCACTTCGATCCTGCCGAAGCGTACGGTGTCGAACTGCACTAAGTCTTGCACCTTTTGCGGTAGGCTCATTTTTCTTTTTTCCCTTTCAATTTTTCGGCTATATCCTTCGGCAGGGCCGAGGCGCGTATGTTCTCTTCCTGAATCTTGAGGTATATCTCTTCCCTGTGGACCGTCTGGCTGTGAGGCGCCTCTATCCCTATCTTTACCTGATTCTCTTTTACCTCTACTACTATGATCCTTATCTCGTCCCCGATCCTGATCGCCTCGCCCGACTTCCTTGTCAATACAAGCATTTCGCCCTCCCTGGCATCAGAATTAATCGAATATTATCAGGTTGCTTCAAGCCGCAACCTGATAGGCAATCCCCCTTATGGGGGAAGGATCGCCTCTGGATGCTCGCCGGCTCACGAAGTGATAAGGCGAGCTATATAAATGTAATTTTCTCTACCAGCCACAATCCGCTGTATGGATTGTGCAATTGCGAGACCGAAAAGTCGAGCAATTTGTAAGATTTGGACGGAGGCAGCCCGGCCAAATCGTGGCTGAAAAAGTCCAGGACGGACTTTTTCAGCATCCTGTTAGTCAATCCGCCCTAACCCCGTCCAAAACTCCTTATATATAGTCGAAGATGTTTACCCTAAAGACATTGCCCGCCGAGGTCATCGCGGCCTGCAGGGCAACCTGATCGAGCTGAAGCTCTGTCATTACCTTCGCAAGGTCAACGTCCTCAAGGCCGGATATCATGGCCGCAAGCTCTACCTTAAGGCTCGACATATCGCTCTGCGCGTCCGTCAGCCTCGTTACCTTGCCGCCGATATCGGACACCGCGTTAGAGACCTGAGAGAAGGCCGCCTCAAGGCTCCCTATGGAGGCCTGAACCCCCGCCTGATCGTTCGCGTTAAGGGCTGTAGTCAGATCCGTTATGGTCTGGAATATGTCCGTCCCCCCGCCCGCGCCTTTAAAGACCTCGCCGCCGTTTACCCCAATAGTCACGTAATTCCCTGCGCCTATCATTATCCGGTGCTTGTTCGCGTCTCCGGAGTAAGCCCCGGCCGTGTCGAACGGGGAAGTAGCGGTCTTATACCCGCCGAATATATATTTCCCGTCATAGCTGGTATTGGCGAGGCTTAAGAACTGGTCGTACATGCCTGAGGTGAGCGTCGCCGCGTTAGCCCTCGATACCGCGTCAGCCGTGCCCGTTGACTCGCTTACCGCCGTCTCCTGTATCTTTATGAGGAGGTCCTTTACGCTCCCGAGCGTCTGCTCCGCCATGCTCAGATACGAAAGCCCTGAATCTATGTTCTTTTCGTACTGCCCGTACGAGGACATGAGGCTCTTGGAAGAAAGTATCTTGCTCGCATTCACAGGGTCGTCGGAGGGCTTGTTGACCCTCTTTCCGGTCGCGAGCTGGAGGCTCGTCTCGTAGATGGACGCCTGCCTCCTCATCATGTCGCTCACATAGGTATTATATATTATGTTCTGTGTTATTCTCATAACGCTATACGATAGTAAGCAGGGCGTCCAGCATCTTATTCGCCGTCTCCATAACCTTTGCCGCCGCCTCATACGCCCTCTGGAGCTTTATTAGATTAATGGATTCCTCCTCGACCGAGACCCCGGATACGGACTCCCTCGCCACATTGAGCTCATCGAGGAAGACCTGCTGGGATTTGAGGTTTGTGGAGGCCTCGCCTGACGCAACGCCTATGTCGGTTACTATCGAGCTGTAATACTCGCTGAATGTGGCGCCGTTGATAGTCTGAGAGTCCTTCAACCCGGCAAGGGTAAAGGCGTTTGAGTTGTCACCCGGGACCCCCGAGGCCGTCGAGGAGGCTGCGAACGAGTTCGGGTCGGAAAGGGCTACGCTGAAGCTGGCGGCCGCGCCTTTGGTCGGGCTTATGACGAACTTGTCCCCTGCCTGAGGAGAGCCGGTATTGTCGGTTATGGTGAACGCGAGGCCGTCGATCGTTATGGGGCTGCCTGAGACATACGCCCCGCCGGATACTACGGTATTAGTTTCGCTGTTAACGATGGTGTAGGCCGACGGGCCTGAGAACCTCACCTCGTAATCGTCCAGCGTAAGGAGGCTTAGATCAGACACAAAGCCTCCTGCGACAGCCGCCCCTCCTGTGTTATTCGAACTCGCGTTGGTGTAAACGGGGGGCAGGGAGAAAAAGTCCAGCCCCGTCGTTCCGTCAAGCCCGTAGCCGGCCCTGTGCTGGAGGTTTATCTCTTTTGCGATGGAGACCGAGAGGATATCGAGATCGGCCCTTGCGTCCTCGTAATAAGAGCTTGCGTCTATTATGCCTTTGAGGCTGCCGCCGGTTATCCTGCCGTTAAGGACTATGCCGTTACTCACTATGTCATAAATGGAGCTGTCAGGATTAAGGCTTATGTCGAGCGGCGAGGTTACCG
>JAUSLB010000121.1 GCA_030646655.1 Deltaproteobacteria bacterium
CCTGAAAGAGATGATAGACAAGACATCTTTTGCCGTGTCAACGGATGAGACGCGGTACAACATAAACGGCTTTTTGTTTGAGAAGGACACTTCAAAGATAAGGATGGTGGCTACAGACGGCCACAGGCTCGCATTAATAGAAAAGCCCGATTTAAAGGCCCTGTCCGCAGGCGAAAAGGAAGGGGTACTCCTCCCGAGGAAGGGCGTTATGGAGATGAGAAAGCTTTTGGACGAGAAGAAAGGGGATTTTCTCCTCGGGATCACGGATAAGAGCGCTGTAATGAAAAAGGACTCAACCGTAATAAGCGTCCGCCTCCTTGAGGGCGAGTTCCCTGATTATAAAAAAGTAATCCCCAAGGACAACGAAAAAGAGGTGATAGCGGACAGGGTTAACCTCCTTTCGTCCCTAAAGAGGGTCTCGATACTCTCTTCGGATAAGATAAAGGGGGTTAAGTTCAGTTTTTCCGCAAAAAAGCTTACGGTATCTTCCTCAAGCCCTGATATAGGCGAGGCTACCGAAGAGGTCGACATAGAGTACGACGAGGGCGATATAGAGATCGCCTTTAACGCCAAGTATTTCATAGATATGTTAGAGGCGACGAGTGAAGAGAAGGTAAGGATATTCCTTAAAGACCCCCTTTCCCCCGGCATAGTCAGGCCCCAGAGCACAGAGGACTACACCTACATAATAATGCCCATGAGGCTGTAGCCCGCACCCCGGCCAAAAGGCGATCAAGCCCTTTTTTAAAAAAGACTTGACACGCCAAGCCCCCATGTGTCTTAATAATAGTTTAAATTTTATAGAATTGGACTGAATTTAAAAGGAACCGTCATGAAGAGAACCTATCAGCCGAGCAACACCAGAAGACTCAGGACCCACGGCTTTCTCGAGAGGATGGCCACAAAGGGCGGAAGGGCTGTGATCAACAGGAGAAGGGCAAAGGGGAGAAAGCGCCTGAGCGTTACCGTAAGCACCAATAAGTAAGCGCGTATCCTCCAAGGGCGCTAAATTGGGGAAAGACGAAGCCTTTCCGGAGAAGGACCTCTCCTTCACAAAGGCGGAGCGGCTTTTAAGGCCGGCCGAGTTCGCCGAGGCAAGAAAGCTCGGCAAAAGGCTCTCTGCCAGAAGCTTTAATATCTATCTCTTAGAAAATAAGCTCGGCAGAATTCGGCTCGGGCTCGCCATAAGCTCGAGGGCTGGCGGGGCTGTAAAGAGGAACAGGATAAAGAGGCTTCTTCGAGAGTTCTTCAGGCTCAATAAAGAGCTCTTCCCGGCCTCTACAGATATCCTTATAACCGCCAAGAGCGTTGAGAGCATCAAAGGGTTAAAGGACGTCGAAGAGGATATTAAGGCGGCGCTTTCCAAGGCCCGGAAGAATCTATGATAAGAGAGGCTTTAAGGCTCATAATAAAGATATACAAAAGTATCATCTCTCCTGTACTACCCCCTTCATGCAGGTTCTACCCGAGCTGCTCGGATTACGCTAGTGAGGCGATAGAAGCCCACGGGCCTCTGAGGGGCGTTGTTTTGGCCGGCAAGAGGCTTCTGCGGTGTCATCCGTACAACCCCGGCGGCTACGACCCTGTCCCCTCCCCCAGTTTTTCGCTGCATATGCATAAAAAAATGAACAGGTCGAAGATCTAAAATGGATAAAAGGGTCATTATAGCCGTAATACTTTCGATGGGCGTGCTTTTGCTCTACCCGTATGCCCTTAAAAAGATCTATCCCCCGAAGCCCGCACAGACACAGGCTGTAAAAGAGGCGGAGAAACAGGCCCCTTCCGCCCCAACGGAGCGGGCGAAAGACGCAAAGCAGTTGCCCGCGCCCATCAAAGAAGAATTTACCACAGTAGATACCCCCTTATTTACAGCCGTATTTACAAATAACGGCGGGGCTGTAAGGAAGTGGGAGCTTAAAAAATACGAGCAGACCTTAAATAAGGACGGCAGGCCCATAAATCTGGCCGATACCGTAAGCAGGGGATCTCTTAAGACCGTCTTGGAGGTCAGAGGGAGTTCCGAGCCGGTATTATTCACTCCGTCCAAGACGGGCATAGCCTTAAAGGACGGGGAGAAGGCGGAGCTTATCTTTACAGGCGTAAAGGACGGCCTTAGGATAGAGAAGAGGTACACCTTCTCAGGCGACAGCTATATATTTAATACCGAAGTCAATGTGGCTAATATATCTGCAAAGCCTGTTCAGGGCAAGGTCTCCACCCTGATGGTGGCGAGTGTAGCCGGCAAGGATACGACAGGCTTTCATACAGGCCCGATAATCAAAGCAAATGGTAAGCTTATAAGGCTTACCGAGAAAGAGTCCCAAAAAAACGGCGCCGAGCCGCCTAAATGGATCGGCATTGAGGATAAATACTTTTTATCCGTCCTTATCCCTTCTAAAGAGCCTCAGCTCGCATGGTCCGGTGAGGTAGCCTCTTCTATCTCCTCTAACGCGAGCATAGGGGTCCCCTTTGACCTGGCCCCGGGCGCAAAGGCGGGATTAAGCTACAACGCCTTTTTAGGGCCCAAGGAGTATGACCTTCTTCTTGAGCAGAAGATAGGCCTCGAGGAGGCGATAGAGTTCGGCATGTTCGCGCTGCTGGCAAAGCCCTTCCTCGTCGTCCTTAACTTCTTCGAGAGGTATTTAGGCAACTACGGCCTCGCGATACTGGTATTGACCGTAATAACTAAGGTCATCTTCTATCCGCTTTCAAAGCACAGCCTTAATTCCATGAACGAGATGAAGAAGATCCAGCCCCAGCTCGTGGCGATTAAGGAGAAGTACAAGGGCAATAAGGAGAAGATGAACAAGGAATTGATGGAGCTATACAAGAGGTATAAGGTAAACCCCGTAAGCGGGTGCCTGCCGATGGTCCTCCAGATCCCCGTATTCATCGCGCTTTATGAGGTCCTCTACGTGGCGATAGAGCTTAGGCACGCGCCGTTCTTCCTCTGGATAAAAGACTTATCGGACAAGGACCCCTATTATATCACCCCGCTGATTATGGGCGCGACCATGTTCATCCAGCAGAAGATGACGCCCACGAGCGTTGACCCTACGCAGGCAAAGATGATGCTCATCATGCCCGTGGTCTTCACATTCATGTTCCTTAACTTCCCCTCGGGCCTCGTCATATATTGGCTCGTCAATAATGTTCTCTCCATAGCCCAGCAGTACTACATACAGAGGGCGCCCGCAAAGGCTTAACGCCCTCCTGCTTGAATCCCCTTCCAAAGCTTTAATCCCTCACTGAGGGTTCAATTCCCCGAAGCTTGCTTCGAGACTTTTTCAGCATAGAGGTCTTTGATACCTCGCAGCTTGCTGCGGGGAGGTTCATTATAATCCTATTCTCAGGCAATTCTTTTCTATAGGTAATTCGATGAACGACACAATAGCCGCCATTTCAACACCCTTTGGCGAGGGCGGCATCGGGGTCATAAGGATAAGCGGCCCTGATGCGCTCGCAATAGGTAAAAAGGCCTTCCACGGCACTGGAGAGGTTAAGGAGAGATACCTTAACTACGGCCACATCATCGGCCCCTCAGGGGAGAAAATAGATACGGGCTTCTTCATATACATGAAAGGGCCTAAATCTTATACGGGCGAGGATGTTGTCGAGCTGCAGTGCCACGGAGGCCCGCTTATTTTAAAGAAGGTCCTCGAGGCGGTATTTAATGGCGGCGCGCGGCCGGCTCAGGCAGGCGAGTTCACCAAGAGGGCTTACCTGAACGGCAAGCTCGACCTTTCTCAGGCAGAGGCTGTAATTGACCTTATAAGGGCGCAGACAGAGGCAGGGCTTTCTTCGGCGCAGGGGAGGCTCTCAGGGGCCTTGTCTTCAAGGATAGATGAGATAAAAGGCGGACTCTTTAAGCTCCTTACGCACATAGAGGCGGAGCTTGATTTTCCTGAGGATGAGATAGACGGGATGCCGGACAGTGTATTCCTCGAAGGGCTTACTCGGGCTGAGGTCTCCTTAAAAAAATTGATAGCTACATACGATGAAGGCAGGGTCATTAGGGACGGAATACGGGTATTGATACTCGGCAGGCCGAATGTCGGCAAATCGAGCCTGCTAAACATACTCCTTAAAGAGGAGCGGGCTATAGTTACCCCTGTCCCGGGCACTACAAGGGACATAATCGAGGAGGTCGTAAACCTAAGGGGAATACCGCTTAAGCTTATGGATACCGCGGGCCTAAGGGATACTGATGACCATGTTGAATCTATAGGCGTAAGGGCGGCGAGGGAAAAGATAAAGGACGCACAGCTTATCGTTTTTGTGGTGGACGCATCTTCAAATTCATTTACAGATGATATCGAGCTGTTAAAGTCAGTTCACGGGAAAAAGGTGATCGTCGCAGCAAATAAGACAGACCTCGTCAAAGAGCCTAAGATAGATATAGAGGGCTTTAATATAAAATCGATCTCTGCCCTAAGATCGACCGGCATAGAGGAGCTGAAAGACGAGATATATAAAGAGGCAGTGGGCCATTCTTACGGCGCCTCGCTCGACTCAGACCCCGGACAGGTGCTTGTCTCCGCAAGGCATAAATCAGCGCTGGATAAGTGCCTCGAAGGCATCGAGAGGACGAAAAAGGCGCTTGCCTGCGGGCTGGCAAGGGAGTTTACAGCGACGGATCTAAGATGGTCCATAGACAGGCTCGGAGAGATAACGGGGGAGACGACTACGGAAGAGATACTGGAATCGATCTTCAATAACTTCTGCATAGGGAAGTAGGAAATCCCCATTAGCAGCACCTTTTGCCCTCCTTAAGCGCCTCGTAGCCTTCCTTAAAGATGAACCCAACTATCACGAGAGCGGATATCGGGTCAGCCCACCAGAGGCCCCAGAGGTAATTCAGCCCCAGCCCTGTAAGGAGCGCGGCTGAAAGCAGAGAGCAGATGAAGGTCT
>JAUSLB010000122.1 GCA_030646655.1 Deltaproteobacteria bacterium
CCAGCAGAAATCCTTTAACGACCTAAGCTCTTTAAGCTCCATTTCAAACGCCGAGACCTCGTCTACTTTGCCGTCCTCAGACTTAAGCCCCCTTCCGCCCCCAAGCCACTCAGTCCCGTTCGTCCGGCCCCCTGAATTCTCAGGCCCGGGGCCGGCCCCGCCGCCCGTGGCGAACGGGATGCTCAAGTCAACAGGCCTCGTCAGGTCGTAATCTATCGCCGCTATCACCTCGTAGAGCCCGGTTGCCAGCCTCTTTGTATTGATTATGAGGGCGTCGCCGCCAAGCTCGGCCTTTACCGCCTTTATGGCGTCCCTTACAGTCGGGCCTGTAAACCTTTTGATATGCATGCTATAACCTCACCACCTTTAATGTCTGGACCCTCACGCTGCTCGATATCTCGTTATGCGACAGCACAGGGAGGGCCGGGAAGGCCCTTTCAGTAAGCTTCCTTACGAACCTGCGGGTCTGATGGGAGGCCAAAAGCACGGGCTGATGGCCTTTTGCCATGACCTCCTCGAGAGCCTCCTTTACCTTTGCTATTATCCTCTGAGCTATGGAAGGCTCTATGCTCAGGAAAGACCCCTGAGGAGTCTCATGCACTGACTTGGCTATCGCCTCCTCTATCTCCTGATTGAGAGCTATCGCCTGTATCGTGGCCTCGGATGTCTGGTTGTTCTTGGAGATCTGCCTTGCGAGGTTCATCCTCACATACTCGGTTAAAAGATCCGTGTCTTTTGTAATCGGCGCGTAGTCCGCGAGCGTTTCCAATATCGTCTGGAGGTCCCTTATGGAAACCCTCTCCCTAAGGAGGTTCTGCATGACCTTCTGCACCCCTCCGACGTTCAACAGCGCGGGCACGAGCTCTTCGACGACCTTGGGGTGGCTCTTTATGACCTTGTCAAGCAGGGCCTGCACCTCCTGCCTGCCGAGTATCTCGTGCGCGTGGGCCTTGATGACCTCTGTTATGTGCGTAGCGACTATCGCGGAGTGGCTTACTACCGTATATCCCATGACCTGCGCCTTCTCCTGCTGGGAATCCGGCACCCAGATGGAGGGCAGGCCGAACGCGGGGTCAACGGTAGAGATGCCTTCGAGGCCGGGCTGTGCGTTGCCCGGGTCGATGGCAAGAGAATGGCCGATGAGCAGCTCGGCCCTCGCCACCTCCACCCCCTTTACGAGGAATACATACTCGGATGGCTTCAGCTGGAGGTTATCCTTTATATGGACAGCCGGGACAAAAAGCCCCATCTCCTCGGCGAACTGCTTCCTTATCGCCTTTACCCTCTCCAAGAGCTCGCCGCCTTCGGATGAATCGACGAGCGGGATGAGCCTGTAGCCGACCTCCAAGCCGAGGGTGTCGATAAGCGGCACCTCATCGGACTCTTTCTTTGGCGCGGGCCTTGAGGCCTTCTCCTTCTCCTTAGCCTCCTCGGCCTTCTGCTCGGCAGAGGCCTTTGAGATAAGGTATGCTACAGCGCCGGTTGCGGCTGAAAGGACAAAGAAAGCCAGATGGGGGAGGCCCGGTACGAGGCCGAAGACAAAGAGGATAATCGATGCTATGAGTATGGGCTTGGGATGCACGAGGAACTGTTTGCCGATGGACTCTCCGAGGCCGGCCTCTGAATTCACGTTTGACACCACGATGCCCGCTGCCGTCGAGATTATCAGCGCCGGTATCTGCGCGACAAGACCGTCTCCGACGGTCAATAGCGTATATGTGCGGGCCGCCTCTCCTATGGGGAGCCCCAGCTGCATCACCCCTATAATGAGGCCGCCTACGATATTGATTATCGTAATGAGGATGCCGGCAACGGCGTCTCCCCTTACGAACTTGCTCGCGCCGTCCATGGCGCCGTAGAAATCCGCCTCGAGCGCGACGACCTTCCTGCGCCTCCTGGCCTCATCGTCTCCTATGAGGCCGGCGTTCAGGTCGGCGTCTATCGCCATCTGCTTTCCGGGCATGGCGTCGAGGGTGAACCTCGCGGCGACCTCCGCAATCCTGCCGGCGCCCTTTGTGATGACCACGAAGTTAATGATGACGAGGATGGCAAATATAATGAAGCCGACCGCGTAGTTGCCGCCGACGACGAAGTTCCCGAACGACTTGATCACCTGCCCTGCGGCCCCCGGCCCGTCTGCCCCGTGCAGGAGTACGAGCCTCGTCGAGGCGACATTGAGCGAGAGGCGGAATAGCGTAGTGACGAGCAGGAGTATCGGGAAGGTCGAGAAATCGAGCGGCTTGATTATGTAAACCGATACAAGGAGGATAATAATCGCGACGGTTATATTGAAGGTTAAAAGCAGATCCAGCACCAGAGGCGGCACAGGCAGTATCATGACGAAGAGCACGCCGACTATGCCGATAGGCACGATGAACTCGGAGCCCTTTTTGAACCTTGCGAAATTGTCCATCAACCCTGCCATCGTCCCCTCTTTAATTCGCCGCTACCCTTGATTTAAGCCTGTAGACATACGCAAGAAGCTCCGCGACCGCCTTGTAGAGATCTACCGGTATCCGCATCCCGACCTCGACCGTCTTAAAGAGGCTCCTCGCAAGCGGTTTGTTCTCAACGACCGGCACGCGGGCCTGAAGCGCTATCTCTTTGATCTTCTCGGCTATGAGGCCAGCGCCCTTCGCGACGACTACAGGCGCATCGGCCTTGGATCTGTCGTATTTAAGGGCCACGGCAAGATGTGTCGGGTTCGTGACCACGACATCCGCCTTGGGCACATCCTGCATCATGCGCCTGCGGGCGAGCTCCCTCTGGATCGACTTTATCCGCGCCTTTACTATCGGGTCTCCCTCCGTCTCCTTCATCTCCTCTTTTATCTCTTCCTTTGACATCCTCAAGCCCTTTTCAAAGCTCCACCTCTGGTACGCGTAGTCGAGGATAGCGATGAGAGCGAGCACCCAGACGGTCTTCGTCATTATCGTAAAGGTCGTGCGCGCGATATAGTGCAGCGAGCTTACGGCGTCCGCATCGACGAGGTACGGGAGGTTATTCCACTCCTTTAAGACCGTCAAATACACTACATAGGAGAGGACCGCCACCTTAACTATCGATTTTACGAGCTCAACTATGGAATTAAGGGAAAAGAGCCTCTTTACCCCGGATAACGGGTCTATCCTCTTTAGGTCCGGCGCAAGGGGTTTTGTCGTAAGCGCGAAGCCGTTCTGTATTAAGTAGGAGACCGCCCCGAAGAGGGGTATCGCAAGGGCCGGGAGGATCAGGATGAAGAACTTATACGAGATATTCTGGAATAAGGCGCTTACCTCTTTTACCGTAAGCTCGACTTTTACGAAATGGAAGGACCCCCTCATGAAATCCGACAGCCCCATGAACATCCAGGTACCCGCGAGGTAAAGGACGAGGAGCGCCCCGAGGATGGTGAAGAACGAGCTTACCTCGCGGGATACGGCGAAGTTGCCTTCCTGCCGCGCCTGTTCCCTGCGCCTCGAGGAGGCTTGCTCTGTTCTTTCCTGATCGTTTTCAGCCATCTACATCACCCTTATCAGCGAAAAGACCCCCTCCCACATCCTCTCGAAGACCGCCGTTACGGCTGTCTCGAATACCGGAAGGGAGACGGCTATCATCACGAACCCGACTGCTATCGTCAAAGCGAACCCGATTACGAACATGTTGAGCTGCGGCACCGACCTTGCCATT
>JAUSLB010000139.1 GCA_030646655.1 Deltaproteobacteria bacterium
AATGGAGGGCGGCCAGGGTAAAGGGTTTTTTGACGGCTCTGGGGAGGATAAAAAGATGATGATAAGAGGGCTTTACGGGGCTTTCCTTTCTTTTGTGATCATCCTGAGCTTTTACAGCCCGGCCATAGCCGATTTCTATAAGTATGTCGATGAGGAAGGGGTCGTGCATATAACGAACGTCCCTACCTCCTCCAAATACAGGTGGATAATGGAGGAGAGGAGGATGATCCCCGGCCCAGAATCCTTCAAGAACATCTCGAAGAAGAAATACGATGATATAATCTATAATATGGCGGCAAAGTACGGGATCGACCCCACGCTCGTAAAGGCGATAGTGAAGGCGGAGTCGGACTTCGACGCCAAGGCCGTCTCAACGAAGGGGGCGAGGGGGCTCATGCAGCTTATGCCCGAGACCTCGAGGAGGATGGGGGTAAGAGACATCCACGACCCCGAGGATAACGTCGAAGGCGGCATAAGGTATTTGAGCAAGCTCCTTAAGATGTTCAACTGGCAGGTCCCGCTCGCCGTAGCGGCGTATAACGCCGGTGAGAACGCGGTCTTGAAGTACGGCGCGATACCGCCGTATTCAGAGACCCAGACCTATGTGAAAAGGGTTCTTTATTATTACGACACTTACAAGGGCGCGAGGTAGGCTTCAGGTTTCCGCCCCTAAGCAGTAATTTTTTTTGTAATCTCCCCTTATCGATAATATAAAACCAAGGCATGCCTTTACCGTGGAACAAATGCAAACGGAATCACAGGTGAGCTATCTCAATCTACCCAACAGCCTCTCTATCGTAAGGATTGGGACAGCCCCCGTGCTCGTCGTCCTCCTCCTGTCCCCCGGTAAGACGCTTAGCCTGATCTCGGCGGCCGTATTCGGGGCCGTCTGCGCCACGGACTGGCTCGACGGCTATCTTGCGAGGAAAAAGGGCATAATAACGTCCCTGGGCAAGTTCCTCGACCCGCTCGCGGATAAGCTCCTCATAACAACCGCCTTCATCATGCTCATACCGCTCGGCAGGGTGCCGGCCTGGATAGTGGCGCTCATGATCGGCAGGGAGATGGCCGTAACTGGGCTTAGGGCCATAGCGTCCAACATGGGCGTTGTGATGGCGGCGAGCACGCTCGGCAAATTAAAGACCGTCGCCCAGATAGTATGCCTCGTGCCGCTTATCATCCATTACAAATACTTCGGCATAGACTTCCACTTCATCGGGTCGCTCTTCCTCATAGCGGCTTTCGTCCTTACGATATGGTCAGGGCTCGACTACTTCCTGAATTTCTTCAAAAAGTACAACTTCCCCGGCGATTGACAAACCTGACGACCTCGGCTAAACTGAAAATTAAGAGATTTATACACCCCGTTATGCACACCATAATCCCCCGGCAAGAGTTTTAATCAAACGTTCAAAAAAGGCTTGATCTCAGCTCTGCCGCACCCGGCTGTAACCTTTTAGACACCCATTTTATGAGACTTAGGCTTACTCAGAGGTTCAATCTTTATATCGGGGTAATCCTGTTGATGGGGATTTCCGCCATCATCTACCACGATATCGCATCGAACTCGAGGCTGTTAAGGGAGATAGGCGTAAACGAGGCCGAGCGCTTAAGCGGGGCGATATTCGACCAGCTCTATACCTCCATGAGGCTCGGCGGCGGCAGGGATGAGAACAGGGCTATAATCGAGAGGTTCAAAAAGGTGGAGGGCATCGAAGATGTAAGGATAATCCACGGACACCCGCTTGATAAGCAGTTCGGCATAGAGGAGGATGAGCTGCCTAAAGACGAGCTCGACAGAGCCGCCCTTACCGGCAGGCCGGCGAGCGCGATCCATGACGAGGGCGGCTACAGGGCGGCAAGGTTCGTAAAGCCGTTATTTGTAAAGGAGGAATGCAGGAAGTGCCACATAGCCGCCGTAGGAGAGGTGAACGGCGCCATTTCAGTAAAGATCTCCTTGAAAAAATACGAATCCTTGATAGCGGGACACACGAGGAACTTCTTTTTCTGGGGCGGCGGCATACTCGCCCTTACTTCCTTATCCGTACTCATCCTTGTCCATAAAAGGCTTTTATTGCCGCTTGAGAGCCTTAAAAAAGGCGCTGAGGCCCTTGCCGGAGGCGATCTTGACTACAGGGTAGGCATATCCTCGGGCGACGAGTTCGAGGAACTCGGCAGGGCCTTTGACACAATGGCCGAATCCCTGTCCGAGGCCTCAAAAGGGCTGAAAGAGCTTAACGACAAGCACTCGAAGCTCGTCGAGATGGCGGCTGACGCCATTTTCATCAAAGACCCTGAAACGAAGAGGTTTATGGAGGCGAACCCGGCGGCTACCGTCCTTACAGGGTATTCGAGGGAAGAGCTGTTATCCATTAGCCCGGAGGCTATATACCCGCCTGACAAGCTCAGGGAGTATTCGGAGGTCTTCAGGAGATGGCTTTTCGATGGGAGGGGGTATCTCCACAACGAGGCTGTCATTAAAAAGGACGGCTCTATCGCCCCGGTCGAGATAGCGGCGTCCGTGCTGGAGCTTAACGGGAGAAAATATGTTCAGGAGATATGGAGGGACCTGTCAGAAAGGAAGTGGTTCGAGGATACCATAAAAAGACAGGTTGAGGATCTCGAGCGCACGGTAAAAGAGAGGACGGCAAAGCTCGATAAGTCCCTGAGCGAGCTCGAGGTCGCCTACACGAAGCTCAAGGGCTCCGAGCAGAGGCTCATACAGTCGGCAAAGCTCATCTCCTTAGGCGAGATGGGGGCGGGCATCGCCCACGAGCTGAACAGCCCGTTAGCCGGGATACTGTCTATTACCGAGGTCCTCTTGGGCAGGCTCCCCAAGGAAGACCCTAACTATTTCCTCCTCGAAAAGATAAAGAACGCTACGGTGCGCTCAAAGTACATAATACTCGACATGCTCACATATTCGAGGCCCTTTAGGGAGGGCTACGGGCCGATGTTCCTTAACGAATCCATAAGGGCGACTCTGACGCTCTTCACATCCGAGATAAAGACGAGCTCCTTAGAGATAGTCGAGGACTTCGACCCAAACCTTCCGAAGGTCTTCGGGAACAAGGGGCAGGTAATGGAGGTGATGCTGAACATCATAAAGAACGCAAGGGATGCCATGAAGGGCTCTGGCAGGATATATATCTCAACGAGGGTGGCAGAGGAGGGGGATTTGGCGGTTGCTGAAATAAGGGATACCGGCTCCGGGATACCCGATGAGGTCAGGGATAAGATATTCGACCCGTTCTTTACGACAAAGGAGAAGGGGGGCGGGATGAACATAGGGCTCGGCCTTTCGATCTCCCAGAGCATCATAAAGGAGCACGGCGGCAGGATCGAGGCTGAGAACGCGAAAGAGGGCGGGGCTGTTTTCAGGGTCTATCTGCCCCTAACAGGAGGCTGAAAAAGTCCGTCCTGTACTTTTTCAGCCACGATTTGGCCGGAGTGAATCCGTCCAAATCTTACAAATTGCTCGACTT
>JAUSLB010000142.1 GCA_030646655.1 Deltaproteobacteria bacterium
CTTGATTATTGAGCTTAAGAGCCTTTTACGCTCTTTTAGCGGGCACCCTGTAAGGTCGTGGCCGTTAAAATAAGTTATGTCGAAGACGAGGTATTTAAGTTCGCTGTCTTTGCCCACGCTCAAGGCGTTCTGCAAGCCCTCGAAGCTCGTTGTCCCGTCTTTTTTTATAAAGACGGCCTCCCCGTCTATCCAAGCCCCGTCAACAGGGATTTTTTTTATCGCCCCGGCTATGGCGGGGAATTTGACCGTCCAGTCGTTTGCGTTCCTCGTAAAGAGGCTTACGCGGCCCTTCTGGATGCGGGATAATATCCTGTAGCCGTCGTATTTAAGCTCATGGAGCCATTCGCTCCCTTTGGGGGGCCTGTCAACGAGCGTAGGCAGTTCAGGTCTCATCTCTTTGGGGATAGGCGCCTTTTTTGATCCCGGTATAGAAGGTATTTCCGGGAGTTTAGGTATGGGCTCTTTCGCGCTCCAGACGGCCTCATGGGAGGCCGCTATCTCCATTATATCTTTGCCTGTAGCTACGCTTAAGGGCTCTTCCTCCGTGATATCGCCCTCTCTTTTCGCCTCCTCGTCATCTTCTTTGACCAAGAGCCATTCGTCTTTTCCTTCCTCCTCTTCCCTTGTCCTGCCCTTTGTCTTTATAAGCGCAAAGCCGCCCCTTAGCTTCCTGCCCTGAAGGGTAAACTTCAATACCCCTTTCTTTAACCCCTCTTGAGGGTCTTCTCGCGGGACCCAAAAACCCTTGTCCCAGAGTAAAACCGTCCCTGCGCCGTATTCGCCTTTCGGGATTACGCCTTCGAAATCCGCGTACTCGATAGGGTGGTCTTCTACATGGACGGCTAACCGCTTGTCTTCGGGGTTTAAGGATGGGCCTTTGGGCACGGCCCAGCTCTTAAGCACGCCTTTAAGCTCAAGCCTAAGGTCGTAGTGGAGCGTCCTTGCGGCGTGCTTCTGGACTGTGAAGAAGCCCCCGCCTTTTTTCTCGGGGGCTTCTTTTCCGGGCGGCTCGTGGGTCTTTGCGAAATCCCTTTTCCGTGAGTATTCCTCGAGCTTGGATCCTCTGCCCCCCTTTGCCATTTTTTATTTCTGCGCGGCCTTCTTGGGTCTCCGGCCTGCCTCGGTCTTTTCTATGGATTTTTTCAGAAGCGACATGAGGTCGATGACCTCTGCCATCTGGGGCGCCTCTTCTGGCAAGGGCGCCTCTACCGCCGGGGCGGTCTGTCCGGCCGCTATCTTCTGGTTTATGTATTTAAGGAGGTCATCCCTGAAGGTGTCGCGGTACTTCTCAGGCTCCCAGCCGGCGATCATCCCCTCCACGAGCCTAGAAGCCATATCGAGCTCTTTTTCAGTCACCCCCGGCCCTTCAAGGCCCTCTTCAGGGGTCTCGAGCTCCCCGGGCTTTTTCAGCTCATCCGCGTACCTTAAAAGGTTGATCACGAGGGCGTTCCCGTAAGGCATCACCGCGCTGATATATTCCCTTGTGTGTATGACGACCTTGGCTATCCCGGCCTTGCCCGTCTTCTTTAAGGTCTCCCTTAAAAGGGCGTAGCCTTTCAGGCCTCTTTTTAGGGGGGCGAGGTAATAGGGCTTTTCGTAATAGGCGGGGTGTATTTCATTCGCGTCAACGAAGTCGATTATCTCGACCGTCTGGGTGGCCTTGGGGTTGGCTCTTTTTAAGTCCTCGTCGCTTAATACCACATACATCCCTTCCTCGTACTCGTAGCCTTTTACGAGGTCGGACTGCGTAAGCTCTTTGCCTGTTATCTTGTTTACGCGCTTGTAGCCTACCGGGGAGAGGTCGGCCTTGTCGAGGAGGTGGAAATCCAGCCTCTCTTCCCTCTTCTCGGCCGAGTAAAGGGCAACGGGGATGTTGACCAAGCCGAAGGTGATTGAGCCTTTCCAGATCACGTGAGCCATATTCCCGAAGACCGCGGCCGATCCCCGCGCCAAAGAGGCAGGCCCTTCCGGCCACGGTCAGGGGAGAAGCCTTTAATAGATGTCGTTCTTTGTGTTGAATACGTTAAACTTGCCTGTAGGCGTTATAAGGCGCGGATCCTTTATTACCGCCTTGAGCTTTCGGGTCTTATCGTCGATCACCACGACAGCCGACTCCTTGTCTTTGGCCCTCCATACGGAGAACCATATCTCGTCGCCTGCCTTATTATATTCCCCGTGTACGATCCTCATCGGGCCCGGAAGCCCTGACCACTCCCCTACGGGGATTACCTGATAGCTCAGATCGAGGTTATTTATGTCAAAAACGGCGACAGTTGAGTTGAACTTCTCATCAGGGTTCAACGGGGTGTCGACCCAAAGGTTTTTTGACTTCGGGTGGGTCTTCACGAAAAGCGACCCGCCGCCCTGCCCTTTAAGCTTCCGGACCACCTTCCACGCGAAATCCTTGTGTTTGACAGGGTCCGTGCCTATCAACACGATCGAGTCGTCGCCCAAGTGGGATGTGGCCCATACAGGGCCGTGGTCAGGGTCAACGAAATTGGCGCCCCTGCCCGGGTGCGGCGTCACGCCTACGTCTATAAGTTTAACGAGCTTGTCTTCTTTCGTATCGACAACGGCTATCTTGTTCGACGCGTTGGCGGCGACAAGGAAGTACCTCCCTGTGGAGTCAAAGCCGCCGTCGTGGAGGAAGCGCGCCGCGTCTATGGTCGTGGTTTTTAAGTTATTGAGGTCCTCATAGTTGACCATTATGATCTTGCCGCTCTCCTTGGCGTTTACTATGAATTCCGGATGGAAATGTGAAGCTACGATCGAAGCGACCCTCGGCTCGGGGTGGTACTCCTGAGGCTCAACCGTCATTCCCCGGGTAGATACTATCTTAAGGGGCTTTAGCGTGTCCCCCTCCATGATAACGTACTGCGGGGGCCAGTAAGAGCCGGCTATGGCGTATTTGTCCTCATAGCCCTTGTACTTCGAGGTCTCCACCGAGCGCGCCTCAAGGCCTATCCTTATCTCGGCCACCGTGTCAGGCACCTCCATCCATAGGTCGATAAGGTTTATCTTCGCGTCCCTGCCTATCACATAGAGGTATCTGCCTGAAGCGGATACGCGGGAAATGTGGACGGCGTAGCCGGTCTTTACGATATTTACGATCTTCTTCGTATCCCCGTCTATGAGCGCCACCTCCCCGGAGTCCCGCAAGGTCAGAGAGAAGAGGTTGTCTATGTCGATCTTATTCATCTTCTTCTTGGGGCGCTTGTCAACAGGCACTATGACCCGCCAAGTATCTGTCATCTCCTTCATGCCGAACTCGGGCGGGGTCGGAGGGGTCTGCTGTATGTAGCGGGCCATGATGTCTATTTCCTCGTGCGTAAGCTGGCCTGATGTGCCCCAGTTGGGCATGCCCGCCGGCGAGCCGTAATTTATTATGGCCTCGAGGTTCTCGGTGCCCCTTTCTACCGTGATGTCCGGGGTAAGGGGCTTTCCTGTCGCGCCCTTGCGCAAGACCCCGTGGCAGCCCGCGCACCGCTCGAAATATATCTTTTTGCCCCTCAAAAAGTCCGCCTCGGATATAATCGGGGCCTTGGGGTTTATATCATGGTGCATCTCGACCTGCCCCAATGGAGATGTCCCTCCTGCCTCGTACTCTGTCTGGGGCTTGGGCTCGTGCCCGGGGGGCGCCTCGGCCAGAGCGCCCGATGCAAGAAGTGCCGTTAAAAACCAAATAACCGCGGTCAGGATCGCTTTCCGTCTCATCTGGCATCCTCCTATTATTCTATTATAAGGTTATTGGTGCTCTGGTAGGCAGCTGGCCCTTTTTAGCAGGCCGTTGAAAAACAGCCTGCTAACTAATGCAATCCCATAATTTGGGGATGGATTGCCAAAATTACGAGACTAAAAAAATCGAGCAATTTGTAAGGATTGGACGTCTGGATGCTCGCCTGCTCACGAAGTGACAAGGCGAGCTCTATAAATGAAAGATTTCCTTGCCGGATAGAACGGAGTTCTGCCATTCACTCCGGCCAAATCGTGGTTGAAAAAGTCCAGGACGGGGTTTTTCAACATCCTGTTAGATGAAAAGGGGCGGTATAGTGGGTTTGTTGTTTGTTTTTTTAAGTTTAAACGGCTTTTCCCCGTTTCTTGCTTAAAAAACACCGCCCCTTTATAGATATACTTTATAAGGAAATTTTAAAGTGTCAAGTCCCAAAAAGGTGTTTTGGGATAAATATTTAAAGGGGCGGATCCCGGACTGGAAGCAGAGGGCCTTAGGGGTTTTTAAAAAGGAAGTTTTTTAAAGCTCGAATGTATCGCCGTCCTTTGGCCGCTCAGTTATAAGGCCGTATTTTTCCTTGATAATTTTCCCCAAAGACTCTGCCGCGCTCTTTTCCCCGTGTACGATGAAGACCTTTGGAGCGTTCGTAAAGCCCGAAAGCCACTCGGCAAGCCCTTCTTTCCCGGCGTGGGCTGAAAACCCGTTTATGGTATAGATCGAAGCCTTGATTACGACCTCCTCGCCAAGCATATATACTGATTTCGCGCCGTCAACTATCTTTCTTCCAAGAGTCCCTTCAGCCTGATAGCCTACGAATATCACGCTGCACTCAGGCCTCCAGAGGTTGTGCTTCAAGTGGTGCCTGATCCTGCCGCCCTCGCACATGCCGCTGCCCGCGATAATGATATTGCCGGATTTCAGGCGGTTGAGCCTCATCGAGTCCTCTGAAGAGCGGACGAAGTGGAGCCTTATCGAGGTATCGGACTGCTTCGTGGTAAATAGCCTCCGGGCCTCCTCGTCAAAACACTCGGGGTGCGCGAGGTATACTTTAGTGACCGCCTCGGCAAGGGGGCTGTCGAGATAGACATCGATCCTGTAGAGCCTGCCTTCCCGTACGAGGTTGTTTAAGATATAGAGGAGGTCCTGCGCCCTGCCGACGGCAAACGAGGGTATGTAGACGTTGCCGCCCCTTTTGAAAGTGGCCTTTATGGCGGCGACGAGCTCGTTTATCGATTCCTTAAGGGGCTTATGGGACCTGTTGCCGTAGGTCGATTCCATCACTATATAATCCGCGGCCTCGGGCACGAGAGGGTCGCGTATGATGGGGTTTCCCTTTTTGCCTATGTCGCCTGAAAATACTATTACCTTTTCCTGACTGCTGTCCTGAAACGCGAGCTCAAGGGTCGCGGAGCCGAGGATATGGCCCGCGTCCAGAAATCTGTATTTTACCCCGCCTCCCAAGTGGAAGACCTTGTCATATGGCTTGGTATCGAATAAGGGAAGCACGCCTTCGACGTCGGAAGTGGTAAATAGGGGCTGGACAGGCGGCATGCCGAGCCTTAAGCCCCTTTTCGTCTCCCATTCAGCGTCGCTCTCGAGTATGTTGGCCGAGTCGTAAAGCATCGGCTCAAGGAGGTCGCGGGTCGCAGGCGTAGAGATTATCCTGCCTTTGAAACCTTCTTTTAAGGCCTTGGGCAGGAGCCCTGAGTGGTCTATATGGGCGTGGGTGACGAAAATATAGTCTATTTCAGCCGGGATAAAGGGGAAGGGGGCCCTGTTGAGATCGTCCGTTCCGTTGCCCTGATGCATGCCGCACTCAACGAGGATCTTAAATTTATTGACCTCGATATAGAAGCAGGACCCGGTAACGGTTGACGCCCCGCCTACGAACTTAAGCTTCAATAGCGCGCCTCCTTTGGTAGTTAAGGCCCGAGTTTAACATATTTTTACACCCGAATCATCCCTATAAAAATCAAAAGATCTTAGATACTTATCCCAGAAAACCCCGCTGCCGCCTTGACTGACGGCAAAATAAGTGTCCTAATTTACTAAAGCCCCTTTGCTAAACCTTTCGGAGGAGGAGTCCATGAGCGCTGTATTTAAAGGTACTTCAGGCGGGAAGGATTTGACCGGAGGTCCTCAACATTCAACGATAAGGTATAAGACAAAGAACGCGATGCTGGGCTTAAAGTGCTGGTACATACCTTATGTAAAGTCCAGATACTATAGCGATAGGTTCAGGCCCCTTCTTTCTTATTTATTCACCGAATGGAAGTGCAATATAAACTGCTATTACTGCTATACATGGGATAATAAGGTCAAAGGCATGACGCTCGAGACGGCCAAAAGGAGCATCGACTGGCTTAAGACGGTGGGGTGCAGGGTGCTTGCGATAATGGGCGGAGAGCCGCTGCTGAGGAAAGGGTTCATACTCGATGTCATCAAATACGGGGCGGACAGCGGCTTTTTCGTATATCTTCCCACTAACGGGCTTCTTATGGACAGGGACTTTATAGACAGGGCCGGAGAAAACCGCGTTGCCGCCATAAACCTCGCTGTCGATTCGATCGAGGAAAAACCCGGCCTGCCGAAGAGCTTTAAAAAGATAGAGCCCCAGTTCAAGTACCTTGTAAAGCAAAGACAGAGATACGGCTACATAGTGTTTTTTAATATCAACATAACCTCGAAGAACATAGAAGACGTAAAGAGGCTTACTGAGATCGCCCGCGAGCACAATATCGGCACCGACTACCACATAAACGAGATGCCCATAATAGAGCAGAGCCACTATAAGTTCGGGGACAAGGGCTGCTGGATAACGGACGATTACTACAGGGAGATAGACGAGCTGGTTGACTGGATAATCGAGAAGAACAGGAGCGGATACCCTATGGTCAATTCCATCGAGCACATAAACGCCATGAAGGGCTTTGTCCGCCATAAGGCAGAGCCGTGGTCTTGCAGGGCAGGGCACAACTCGCTTGTGATACGCACGGATGGCACGCTTGCGCCGTGCTTTGAGCTCTATTCATCCAAAAAGGACTGGGGCAGGATCTTTGAGCCGAATTTTTGCCAAAGGGAGCTGAGCCTGCAGAAGGAGGAGTGCAACCCTAAGTGCCTTTCCACATGCAACTTTCAGGTATCTCATTACTACAACTCCTACTCAAGCGGGCTTGAGTGGGTGAGAAAGCATTTTCATTTTCACAGGGGCTTTACCCCGAAAGGGGGATGCGCGGAGACGGATACCGCTTAAAATGAAAATTCTCCGCCATAAATGACGGAGAATTTTGATGGTACGGAAAATCATTTTTATTTGCCAGCCTTGACCCGCCGCTAAAGCGACGGGATTGCGGCTGGCATACCCATTCAATTGCCCCGCCATAAGTGGCGGGGGTGCTCTGCGCACGGCACAATCTCAAATCGTGCGCTTTTAGAAAACGGCTCTTTCTGCGAATAGGCACGCTTGAGAACCGCCCGGGCCAGGCGTGTCGGCAAGGTAATTGTCTTTTATATAGCTCGGCGGAGTCCCGCCCTTTTAAGGGCGGGACTCCGCCGAAGCACCCGATTAAAAGGAGGGATGCAGTCGATGCTGATGGAGGATATCAGAAAAAAGGCGAAGGAACTGGGGGTTCAGGCCGGGAGGGTAAATAAGATAGAGCTTATAAGGTCTATACAGACGGCCGAGGGTAACTCCCCGTGCTTCGCTACGGTGACGGATTATTGCGACCAGTTTACCTGCTGTTTCATGGAGGACTGCCTTGGGAGGGAGACAAAGAGCCCCCCTAAGGCCGGCCGGGCCCCCTCGCTAAAAAAGAGGGGCAGCGTAAGAAAGAGCAAATGAAAGGAGGTGCCTTATGCCTAAAGACCCAGTATGCAAGATGGAGATAAGCAAGGAAAACGCCGCGGCTGAATCCCAGTACAAGGGGAGTACCTATTATTTCTGCAGCGCGGAGTGCAAGGAGAGCTTCGATAAGCAGCCTGATAGGTACGCTGAGAGAGCGAAGAAGGCGGCGGGGATGAAGTAGCAGGCTGTTGAAAAACAGCCTGCTACTTCATCCCCATAGTGTGGGGATGGACTGCCAAA
>JAUSLB010000144.1 GCA_030646655.1 Deltaproteobacteria bacterium
CAATTTGTAAGGATTGGACGGAGGCAGTCCGGCCAAATCGTGGCTGAAAAAGTCCAGGACGGACTTTTTCAGCATCCTGATAGATTGTCAGGGGTTTTTTTGATAAAATAATCAGGTAGCCTCCTTATGCCCGATGGCTGAGAGAGATAAAAAGGCACTTGTTATCGGTATCGGAAATATACTCCTCAGGGACGAAGGGCTGGGGGTAAGGGCTGTAGAGTTTTTTAAAGAGAATTACACTCTACCCCGCGGCGTCGAGTGTGTTGACGGCGGCACCGCGGGCTTAAGCCTTTCTTCCTTCTTTAGAGAATATAAGCGCATCATCATCGTTGACGCGGTCTCCTCAGGCGGCCCTCCGGGCGCTATCGTAAGGCTCGGCAAAGACGGCTTACAAAAGGGCCCGCCCCTTAAGACAACGGCCCATCAGCTTGGGATAAAGGAACTCCTCGCCATAGCTGAATTTGAAGGCTACAGGTCTCAGGTCAGGCTTATAGGCGCAGTCCCCCTCGATATTTCCCCCGGCCTCGAGCTTACGCCTTTAATAAAAAGTAAACTCCCTGATTTAGCCAGTGCCATAGAGGAGGAGCTAAAAGGTTTCGGCATAATGGCAAGGAAGAAGAAGAAAGATGCATGAGCTGTCGATAACAAAGAGCATGCTCAGGATAATAGCCCGCGAGATGAAGAGTAACGGCGTAAAGCGGCTAAAAAAGGTGCATATAAAGGTCGGCGAGCTCACGGCAGTAGAGCCGGAGGCCTTAAGGTTCTGCTTCGAGGAATCCATCAGGTCCACGCCGATGGAAGGGGCTTTGCTTGAAATAGACGACGTCCCTTTGACAGGCAGATGCAAGGCCTGCGGCACGGAGTTCAGGATAGAGGCGTTCACGAACATCTGCCCTGACTGCGGCGGGAATGAAATAGAGCGGATAGCCGGCACGGAACTCGATATAATATCGATAGAGGCGGTCTAACAGGATGCTGAAAAAGTCCGTCCTGGACTTTTTCAGCATCGATTTGGCCGGACTGCCTCCGTCCAATCCTTACAAATTGCTCGACTTTTCAGTCTCGCAATTTGGCAATCCTTCCATGGATTGCGTAGCAGGTTGCGGCTTGAAGCAACCTGCTAACAGGATAAAAACGGGAGCGTTAGATGCACGAGATTTTAATAGAAGAGAAGATACTTGCAAAGAACGGCGAGATCGCTTCCGAGAACCGGAGCTTCTTTAAAGAGAGGAAGATATTCGCCGTTAACATAGTCAGCTCCCCGGGCGCGGGGAAAACCGCGATAATCGAAAAGACGGTCCCTCTCATCAAGGATAAGGTCAATCTTGCCGTAATCGAAGGCGACCTCGCCACCGACCTTGACGCCAGGAGGCTTTTAAAATTCGGCATCCCCGTTAAGCAGATTACCACCGGCAAGGCGTGCCACCTCGACGCCCATAATATCAGCCATATCCTCCCGTGGGTCCTGGAGCAGAAGGGAGTAAGCCTCCTTATAATCGAGAACGTCGGGAACATGGTCTGCCCTGCCGAGTATGACCTCGGCGAATCCATTCGGGTGGTTGTCATGTCGGTGGCTGAGGGCGATGATAAGCCGCTTAAATACCCGGCCATATTCAGCTCCTCCGACGCGCTCCTTTTAAATAAGATCGACCTCCTCGGCCATACTGACTTCGATATTGATAAGGCGAAGGAGAACGCGTTAAAGATCAACCCTTATTTAAAGATATTAGAGACCTCCTGCAGGACAGGCGAAGGAATAAATGAATGGTGCGCCTTCCTCGAGGGCGAGATGACGGGCGCCGAAGTAAAGGCTTAATGGAGAACGCGAGGATCCACGTAACCGGCATAGTGCAGGGCGTAGGCTTCAGGCCCTTTGTCTATAACCTCGCGAAGAGGTTCGGGCTCAAGGGCTTCTGCCTCAACGACTCCGAAGGGGTCACTATAGAGGTCTACGGAAGCAGCATACCCGCGTTTATCGAGGAGCTGAAGATTTGCGCCCCGCCGCTATCGAGGATAGAGAGCCTGACCATAGAGGAGCTTAAAGGCAACGCCTTCTTTACCGATTTCTCTATAAAAGAGAGTAAGGCGATAGAAGGCAAGTTCGTCCTCATCTCGCCTGATATATCCATCTGCCCGGATTGCCAAAAAGAGCTGTTCGACCCGGCTGACAGGAGGTATCTATATCCTTTCATAAACTGCACCAACTGCGGCCCGAGGTACTCTATAGTAAAGGACATCCCCTACGACCGCCCGCGCACGACAATGGCGTCTTTCAGGCTCTGCCCCGAATGCGAAGAGGAGTACCACAACCCAACCGAGCGCCGCTTCCACGCCCAGCCGAACGCCTGCGATGCGTGCGGCCCGAAGGCATGGCTCGCGGAAAAGGGGAGCACAGAACAGATCGGAGATGAGGTAAATTTCGACGCCATAAAAAAGGCGCAAGACCTCCTTAACGGCGGCGCGATACTCGGCATAAAAGGGCTCGGAGGCTTCCACCTCGCTTGTGACGCGGAAAATAGCAACGCCGTAAAGAGGCTGAGGAGCAACAAGAGG
>JAUSLB010000147.1 GCA_030646655.1 Deltaproteobacteria bacterium
GAAGATCTCGTCATGGAAGAGTATAACCGCGTGCAGTCAGAGGATAAGTCAAGGACCACCCTCACCGCAGTCTAAGGAAGCCCCCTCTCTCCCCCTCCAAAGCCAGCAATAATCGGCCCCCTCCTTGTTTTTTAAGGAGGGGGCCCTCCTTTTTTTTGGCGCGCATCGAGCAAAAAAGTCTTTTTCTAAAAGCATATAAACACAAGGTTCTTCTTCCTTTTATCCGCAGGTTCTTCCCCCCTTCATTGACAATTCAGAAATCTGTGCTGAAATTGACTATTTATAAAGGCTTTTTCCGCAACCCGGAGGTCATCCTGAAGGCCGCGATAGTTCACGACTGGCTCACCGGCATGAGGGGCGGGGAGAAGGTTCTGGAAGCCCTCTGCGAGGTCTTCCCGGAAGCAGATATTTTTACCCTTCTCCATATCCCGGGGTCTGTCTCAAAAATAATAGAGAGCCATAATATAAAGGCCTCTTTCATTCAAAACCTCCCGGCGGCAAGGAGGCTTTACCGCTCGTATCTGCCTCTATTCCCCATGGCAATAGAGGGCCTTGACCTAAGAGGCTACGACCTCGTAGTCTCAAGCAGCCATTGCGCGGCAAAGGGGGTGATACCTCCTCCTGACGCCCTGCACATATCTTATATCCACACGCCCATGCGCTACGTATGGGACATGTACAGGGAATATTTCGGGCGTGAGAAAGGGCTAAAGTCAAAGGCGCTCGGACTTATCGCGCATTACCTAAGGATGTGGGACTCTGCCTCAAGCAGCCGGGTGGATTTCTTTATAGCGAACTCGGCCCATGTCGCAAAAAGGGTCGAGAAGTTCTATAGGAGGGGGTCGCAGGTAATACACCCGCCGGTCGATTGCGGGGCTTTTTCTGTTTTGAAAAATCCCTCCCGGGATTATTACCTGATCGTGTCTGCCTTTGCGCCTTATAAAAGGCTTGAGCTCGCAATAAGCGCCTTTAACAGGCTCGGGGGCAGGCTCATAGTGGCAGGAAAAGGGCCGGAGGAGAAAAGGCTTAAGAAAATGGCGGGGCCGAACGTGGAATTCTCAGGCTGGAAGCCTCAAGACGAATTAGCCGCATTTTACGGCAACTGCAGGGCCTTGATATTCCCTGGAGAGGAGGACTTCGGGATCGTCCCTCTTGAGGCCGCATCCTCAGGCAGGCCAGTAATAGCATTCGGCAAGGGAGGGGCGCTTGAGACGATACTGCCCTTAAATAATGAGCAGGGCTATGCGCCTACAGGGGTATTTTTCCGTGAGCAGACCGTAGGGGCGCTTATCAGGGCCGTAAGGCTTTTCGAGGACAATGAGGAGAGGTTCGAGCCTGCTTCAATCAGGGCGCACGCGCTAAAGTTCGATCGGGAGATATTTAAAGAGAGGGTCAGGGAGTTCATCTTAAGCAAATGTAACGGATCCAGCGCCGGAAGATAATGCTTAAAAAACATAGCCAGTTTTTTGAAAGCGTACTCTTCTTATCAGACCTGTTTATAATAGCCCTGTCCTGGCTTGCCTCATATTATTTCCGCTTTTATGCCGGTATTATCCCTGTAGATAAGGGCGTACCCGGCCTTTTCAAGTACAGCCTCCTGCTTATCCCCATCATCATAATCTGGGCGTTCGCGTTCAAGGGCTTCGGCCTCTACAGGCCCAAGAGGACAGGCTCTCGTCTATCCGAGCTCTACGACATCTCGAAGGCCTGCGCCGTCTCTGTCCTTGTGCTCATCTCTTTCACTTTCTTCCTGAGGTTCGATTTTTCGCGCACCGTATTCGTGATATTCACCGTGATAAACATCCTCGCCTTGAGCTTGGGCAGGCTCATATTCAGGGCCGGCTTGAGGTATCTAAGGAGGAACGGGTATAACCTGAGGTTCGCCCTCATCATAGGCACGGGCCAGCCGGCAATTTCCCTTATAGAGAGGCTTGAGCGGCACCCTGAGGTGGGGATAAAGATAGAGGGTATCGTATCGACAGGCGAGGGTGAGGAGGGAAAGAAGGCGGCGGGCATAAAGGTGATAGGCCATTACGGGAACATAGGGGAGATTATGAGGAGGAGGCGGATAGATAATGTGTTCTTAGCCCTGTCGTGGGGCGAGCACTCAAAGGTGGTGGAGGTATTAAAGGCGATAGGGGATGAGGCCGTTGACATAAAGGTCATACCGGATATATATGAGTTCATGACCTTGAGGGGAGGGGTAGAGGAGTTTGACGGCATGCCGATTCTGAACTTAAGGAACTCCCCTCTCTACGGGTGGAATATAATATTAAAAAGGTCTGCCGATATCGTCTTCGCTTCCCTTGCCCTCGCGATAGCCTCTCCCCTGATGCTCCTTATAGCCCTTCTGATAAAAATGACCTCAACAGGGCCGGTATTCTATGATCAGGAGAGGATGGGGATAGGGGGCGGGGTATTTAAGATGATGAATTTCCGCTCGATGGTGGAGGACGCTGAGAAAGATACGGGCGCGGTCTGGGCAAGTCAGGACGACCCGAGGAGGACGGGGCTCGGGTCTTTTTTAAGGAGGACGAGCCTCGATGAGCTCCCCCAGCTCTTCAATGTCCTTAAGGGCGACATGTCCATAGTGGGGCCCCGGCCTGAAAGGCCGGTCTTTATAGACGAGTTCAGGAAGAGCGTCCCCGGATATATGCTCCGGCACAAGATGAAGGCCGGGATCACAGGCTGGGCTCAGGTGAACGGCTGGAGGGGGAATACCGATTTAAGGAAAAGGATAGAGCACGACATATTCTACATAGAGAACTGGTCGCTCGCTTTCGATATGAAGATACTCTGGCTTACAGTATGGAAGGGGCTTGTCAACCGGAACGCGTATTAGCAGGCTGCTGAAAAAGTCCATC
>JAUSLB010000148.1 GCA_030646655.1 Deltaproteobacteria bacterium
GGCCGCCTCAACGCCCCCCATTAACGCGTTATGAGTCCGGGCAAGCCCGGTCTTTAAACTCTCAAAGCCAGCCTTTAATTTTTTGAACATTAATGATTTATCCCTTTTCCATGCCTGCCTCTTCCCTTTTTAGCACAAAAAGCCTTTTTTTAAAAGTTTTTTAAATGCTTGGGCGCGCTAAGGGGAAAAGCGTCTCCCCGGGGCGGATTAACGGATTATTGAACGATATTATAAATTTTTTCTGTTTGTTTTCAATAAAAAACATGGTATAAATAGTTTGTTAATGCTCCACGGCCCTCTTTCATCTCGTCCAAAACACCCATCTTAAGAAACTCAGCCCGTAAAACCTCATTTTAAAAGTATAGCCAAAACCACGCATATGTCTGTACGGAAACTCACGATAGCGGCCGGGGGCGCGCTCTTTCTTTCCATCCTGTTCCTCGTTATGGCCGCATACCCTTCAGAGGCCTCTGGCAAAAACGCCCTCATAGCCGCCCTCGCATTATCGTCAGCAGGGCTTTTAGGCTGGTGCCTTAAGCTCTCCCGCTCGCTTAAAGAAGCTGTCAAAGGGCGCTTAAATATCATTAATAACATCCCCTGCCCCGTGATAGAGCTCGACTCCAAAGGGAAGGTAGCCGGCTTTAACAAGGCCTTCAGCGGTATTACCGGCTATTCCGAGGATGAGGATGAGATCGCCGGGAGGGATTTTTTAGATCTTATGCCTGAGGAGCAGAGACCCGGTTTTGAAGACGCGCTAAAGCCCATTTCGGAGGGCAAAGCCTTCACTGGCTTCGAGGCCGTTCTAAAACTTAAAGACGGCCGGGTCATCTCCTTTGAGTTTACCGTCTTACCCGTCAAAAGCGGGAAGGCCTGTTTCGTGCTTGCCGGGCGCGGCGTCGGGGAGCTTAAAAAGATGGAGTGCGAGCTTGAAAAGGTAAAAGCAGAGGCCGCTGAGGCGTCATCAAAGCTGAGGAAAACTATAATCGATCTCGAGGAGTTCGCGCTTATGGCCGTAAGGAGGGAGAAGAAGATGCAGGAGATAAGGAACCATTTCATCAAATTAAAAGAGGGCCGCGACAGGAGGGAATAGATGGAGCGGAGGGAGGAAGAGCGCCCAAGCCCTGAAAGGGTTTGCCCGCCTGAGGGGGACGGCCCGACTAAAGAGGAGCTTTCAAGGCGCGTAAGCTACCTAGAGGACTTTAGGGAGGGCGTCTTCCAGATGCTCCGGGACCTGGATGAGAGCGAGAGGAAACTCGAGGAGGCCTGCCTTAAGCTCAAAGAGACGCAGAACCAGCTCATACAATCGGCCAAGATGAACGCGCTCGGCGAGCTCGCGGCCGATATAGCCCACGAGATAAACCAGCCCCTTACCGTCATAAAAGGGCTCTCTCATAACCTCCTGCGCGAAACGGCCCCGGAGACCCCCCGGTACGAGAAGATAAAGCTTATAGCGGACTCCGCGCGGAAGATGGAGGCGGTAATAAAGCACCTCAAGGTCTTCTCGAGGATGGACGCGGAGGGGCTCCACCCCGTTGACCTCAATAGCGTGATCAGGGAAGCGTTTGCAATGGTCGCAGAGGGGCTTAAGAACCACTCTATAGAGGTGAGGATGAGCCTTTCCCCCCTGCCGCTCGTCTCAGGGTCGGCGAACAGGCTGGAGCAGGTAATAATAAACCTTGTGAACAACGCAAAGGACGCGATGGACGGCGGCGGGATACTTGAGGTGGCTACAAATACTGTCGAGGCCGGGGGGAGGAAGTTCGCATCCATCAGGCTTAGGGATACGGGGTGCGGCATTCCTGAAGAGATAATCGGCAGGGTCTTCGACCCGTTCTTCACCACAAAAGAGGCCGGCAAGGGGACAGGGCTCGGCCTTTCTATAAGCTACGGCATAATAAAAGAGCATAAAGGAGAGATCGTTGTTGAGAGCGCCCCGGGCAAGGGCACGACCTTCCTTATAACAATCCCTGCCATAAAGGATTAAATGAACTACCCAGCAGCTTGCTGCGGGGTATCACTGATATTTTCCCCCTTTCCTAAAGTGAGACCAAGGGGGATTGTGGCGTCTTAAGATAATCTCCCCTAACCCCTCTTTAGAAAAGAGGGGTGCTCCGCAAGACAACCCTGTAGCAAGGTATCCCCTCAGTCCCCTCCCTTGACGGGAGGGGACTGAGGGGAGGGTGAAAAACACCTCTGCCTCCCGCTGGTTCACCCGGCCCCTGATATTCGGATCGCCTTTTGGTGCCCCATCCAAAAAATGATGGCGGATCCGCAATTTTTAACAGGCATGCCTCGAACCCCTGTTTGCGGCTCGGATTTTCCACCATAAAAATCCGCCAGTCCCCTTTTGAAAGCCCAATCTGAACCTATAAGCAGGTTGCTTCAAGCCGCAACCTGATACGCAATCCATGGAAGGATTGCCGAATTGTGAGACCGAAAAGTCGAGCAATTTGTAAGGATTGGACGGATTCACTCCGGCCAAATCATTGCTGAAAAAGTCCAGGACGGACTTTTTCAGCATCCTATAAGACTCTTTATTCATCCCTTCCGATTGAAAGATCCCGGTTTTTGTGCTATTCCTAAACCATATATGCTTAATACCGGCGCATCGTCAGCCCTCAGATCATTTCTTGATATCCTATTCCCCCCCGTATGCCCTTTATGCGAGGAGGATATACAGCTCGACTCCCTTTGCCTTTGCACCGGTTGCCTCAACAGCCTCTCTATCTTTAAAATAAAAAAACCGGCCTGCACTGTCTGCGGCCTCCCTTTCGCCTCCGATGCCGGGCAAGACCGACCGTGCGGTAACTGCCTTTCGAAAGACCCGCCCTTTATTGAGGCCCGGAGCGCCTTTATATACGAGGAGGCTGTCCTGCAGGCGATACACGCCTTTAAATACAAGGGCAAGGTGACCCTCGCCCCGGCCCTTGGCAGGCTTGCCGCAGAGGCCTCGATATTTTCCGCAAACCCCGGCCTCGTAGTCCCTGTGCCTCTCCATAAAAAGAGGCTCAAAGAGCGCGGGTTCAACCAGTCGCTTCTGCTTGCCAGAGAGATCTCCAAGTCTTTCTCCGTCCCGCTCGATTACTCGAACCTCATAAGGGTCAAGGCGACCGAGCAGCAGGTGAACTTAAGCGCAGAGGAGAGGAAGAGGAATGTGGCGGGCGCGTTCGAGGTTAAAGACCGGGGCGCCTTCAAAGGGAAAAGAGTCCTTCTCGTTGACGATGTCTATACCACAGGGGCCACTATCAGGGAATGCTCGAAGGCATTAAAAGGCGCCGGCGCAAAGGTATTCGTCATTACCCTTGCGAGGGCAATAAAGGTGTGATAATTTTTCCTCATGGATAAGCTCGTATCTTTAAGGAAGCTGACAGGGGAGCTCAAAAAGCTCCGCAAAAAAGGCAAAAAGGTCGTATTCACCAACGGCTGCTTCGATATCGTCCACGCGGGCCATGTAAGGTATTTAAAAAAGGCGAAGGCCCTCGGAGACATACTCGTAGTGGGATTGAACAGCGACTCATCCGTTAGATCGATCAAGGGAGACAAGAGGCCGATAGTGCCGGAGAAGGAGCGGGCCGAGGTAATGGGC
>JAUSLB010000149.1 GCA_030646655.1 Deltaproteobacteria bacterium
TTTAAGCCTCAAAGCCCTGATAGCGGGGTTCTCCAAAAGCGGCAGCACCCTGCCGGCCCTCTTTGCCTCGAGCGCGGCGAGCGATACATTGAGCCCGTCGTGCGGGCCCATGTAGTTATTCTTGCCGTCCGTGCCCGGGTGCCAGACATGGTAGAGGAACTCTTTCGGGTGCCAGACCTCCTTTTTCCCGGCATTGACGAGCCTAAATGTCATCTCATACGGCCCGCATATATGGCCGAGATAATCGATATGCTCATCGGCCCCGCCGATAGAGACGAGGTCTTCTTTAAGCGCGCACATGCACGCCCCGTAGTTGAGCGTATGCACCGGGTCATGCCTCTTTGCGAGCCCCTTCGTCGTCTTACCGGTCCAGTTCACGCACCCCCTGCCTTTAATCTCCTCTATAGAAGGGTTATTAAAGGGGTAGAACCTTTTAGATGCGTTCCTTATCTCATCGATGTGGAGGACGATGTCCTTCTCCTTTTCAAACGCCTCTAATATAGATTCAACGAAGGTCGGGGCGACGACCGCATCGGAGTCGCAGAAACAGACTATGGGCGAGCGAGCCGCTATGACGCCTAAATTATACATGAGGTGCTTATGGTAGCAGACGTCTTCGGGCATCGACACGGCGATCCACTTATCGAGCGCGGGGGGCCTGTTCTCCTTATCGAAGCTTTCAAGGAGCGACCTCATCCGGGCGGGGCGCCTGCCATAGTACTCGATCCAGATTATCTCAAAATCCCGCCTCGCTACGGTCTGGCTGTTAAGGTACTCTATGGTGTGGAAGCTCTCGCGGCAGGACCAGTCAAGGAGGATAAAGCTTACTCGCGGCTTTCCGGGACGGGTATTCTCAAAGATGGTTTCCATTATATTATACACAAAAAATTAACTTCTTCAATAGGTTCTTTAGCGGCTCTCAAGGCGAGCTCATCCACTCAAGGCCTGTTTAAGCCCCCTTTTTACCCTCTTCTTTACCGAAGAGACGAAAGTATGTATCTTCGATTGCGCCGGCCAGCGCCCATTGACGGGGCCGGGGAATACTTGCGGGCCTTCCTTTCCTTTGCCGGCAAGCTTAATAGCCTTGAGGGCCTCTGCCGCAATATAGCTTTCAGGCCCGGATGAGTCATGGGCCTTGCTGAACGCGTCTATCGCGCCCTCGAAATCAGAGCTCTGGTACAAAGACCAACCGAGCGCCATGAGAGCGTCGCTTAAGATATGGCTTTCATCCGGGCTGGTCTCCTCGATTATCTTTTTAAAGCAGCCTATGGCCTCTTTGAATCGTCTGCTATGGTAATGAGCCCATCCAAGCCCCCTCGCGGCCCCGGCCCACGCCTCCTTTTCAACGGGCTTTATGAGATTAAGGGCCTCCGAAAGCTCGCGGACCGCCTCTAAGTAAAGCCCTTTTTGCAGATACGCCCAGCCCAGCCCCCTTCCGGCGAAATGGAGCTCAGGGTTTAGCCTTATCGCTTCTGAAAAATCCTCTATGGCCTCGTCATAACGGCCGAGGGAATAAAGGGACCAGCCTTTATAAGCCCACGCGTCAGGGTCTTTTGGGACGATGGAGGACGCCTCTTTGAAATACTTAACCGCCTCCCCGAACTCCTTTCTCCCGTAGGCCTCCTTGCCCGCATAAAACGCGGCCCTGAAGCCTTTAACTATCCTGTACGGCTCATCCGATGTTATATGCCTCCTGCGGATGAGTGAGGGGCTGTTGTGCAATATGGCCGGGGCACCCGGGAATATCCCGGTCCTGAAGCCTTCGCTCGCGGCCCTTAGGCAGAAATCAGCGTCCTCGCCGGTATCGGCATTCAAGCCTTCGTCAAACCGTGTCCTCTCCCACGCGCGCTTTCTAATGACGACCAGATTCCCCCGTATATACGCCCTTGCCGACCATTCGTCGTAATCTAAGGGATACGGGAATACCTCTGCCCCAAGCTCTACGGGAAAGGCCCAGTCGACGCACCTCCTGCCGTCCTCGTTATTGATGCGCGAGCCGATTATGTCGAGGCAGTCGGCGAACCTTATATTCTTATACCACTCAGGGGCCAGCTCTATGTCAGGCTCGATAAGGCAGATGAACTCTTTCGAGGCCTGAGAGCAGATGTGATTTCGCGCCTTGCATATCCCGGCCCCGGTCATCCCGCCCCCGATGAATCTTACCCCGCCCCTTCCGCGCCCATGTCCGAGGACGATTATCTCGTAATCAGGCGCGCCCTGCCTCTCTATCGATCCGACGCATCTGCCGAAAACCTCTTCGGGACAGCCCGGGTCTATTACGCAGAACGAAAGGCTCTCTATCATAGGGGCTCCTAAAACAGGGGTTTTTCATGGGCCCTTGAGTAAGCGAAGCTTAAACGCCTTCCGTCCCTGTGGAAGAACCTTCCGTTCGGCCCTCCGGGAGGATGGGAAAGGAGCATAAGCGCCATGCTCACGATAGAATAGGGGCTTTCTTTTGATGTCCGGTTCATCTCTGTCCGGGCCTCCCCGGCTACAAGCGAGTTTATCTGTATATCAGCTTCCGGATACCTCTTGGCGCATTCCTCAGCCATTGAAAAAGCCAGGCTGTTAAGAGCGGCCTTTGAGATATTGTAAGGGCCGAAGCCCGCTGTCGAGGCCCATCCTGCCTCTGATGTTATGAAAAGCGCCTTCGCTTCGCCCCCTGAGATCATGTGCGCCATCGCCTCTTTGGTCAGGAGCCACTGCGCGGTAACGTTCGTCCTCATAAGCCTCTCCCAGCGCTCAAGCCCTTCATCCAATAGCGGGAAACTCAACGGGCCCGGCGGCAGGGCCGCGTTGTTTACAAGGCCAGTCAGAAAATGGCAGAGCCCCTTTACCCTTTGGCAGGCCTCTTTGATGCCTTTTTCGTCCGTTATATCGGCCTCTATGACATGGCAGTCCATAGAGGGGATCGAAAGCGACTCCATCTCCCTTATCGACTCGAAGAGCTTATCCCTCCTCCTGCCTGTAAGAAAGACCTTAGCCCCTGCAGCGGCAAGCCCTGTTGAGATGCACCTGCCGTAGCCCGTGCCGGCGCCTGTGACCCAGAAGCTTTTGCCTTTAAGCAGCTCCCATCTCTGCCCGGGCAGCCCGAAGCGGTGGGCCTTCCATTTAAGGGGGTCGGCCTTTTCGAGGACCCCGCGCGCGGCGCCGTGAGCCCTTATATTATTCGATAACCTGCGTAGCGGCATCTTTCGGGTCAGCTCCTTTTGAGATGAGGAAGGCCTCAGCGCCCTTTGCGCCTATCATCGTGATGCGGAAGAAGGCGTCTTTAAGGCTGGCCTTATTCTCTATAAGGTATTCAGCCGCCTCGATGCGCCCGTGCATCACGGCCACTGAAAGCGGGGTGTCGAAATAATAATTTTTCCGGTTCACATCCGCCCCGCTTTCGACGAGGAGCTTCGTCATCTCCATATAGCCGTTAAGCGATGAGTGGATGAGGGCGGTGCTCCCGTTTACGTCAACCGCGTCAACATCCGCGCCCTTTGACATGAGAAAGCCCGCCAGCGTCAGGTTATCGCCTATCGCCGCCGAGATAAGGCAGTTATGCTCGCCGTTGGCCATCCCGTTAACGTCAGCCCCTTTCCCGGCGAGGAATGACGCCCACTCGAGGTTGTCCATCGATATGGAATAGACAAACGCATGGTCCACATCGGCGCCGCGCCTTATGAGCATCTCTGAGATCGCCTTGTGCCCGCCGAGGAGCGAGGCGGTAAGAGGAGTGTCCGAATAGGAGTTCTTGGAGCTCACTTTAGCGCCCTTGTCTATCAATATGCGCGCCTCTTCCTCAAACCCGTAGAGCGCCGCGTAGAGCAGTAGCGTGCTACCGTGGCCGTCGGCGGAGTCCGCGTCCGTAATGTCTTCTGCGAGCCTCTTCGCCTTAACCCTGTCGTTATTTACTATCGCCTCCGCAAAGCTGTAGTTTATGCCCTCAAAGCCTATGCGGGACTTAAGTTTTTCTTTGGCAAGGCAAAGGAGCCTGTCTTTGAAAGCCGTATCGGCCGTTATGTTCGACGGGTCGTATTTATTGACGGATCTTGGGTTCAGGCAGTATTTATACCGCTCGCACCCGCGGCACGACAGCGGATTGTCTATTATGAAACGGCGGACGAACCCGGCCGTATCCCCTGACCATATAACTTCAAGCGGGTCATTTTTAAGGTTGCCGATTATTATTTCGTTGCAGAGGTAAACATACCCGTCAGGGTTTATCTTGGCGAACGTGAAAGGCGAGACGCAGTTATGGTTCATCTCAGGGTGATGGCCGAGCTGGAGGGCGGTGTATTTATTGAAATATGTCCGCGCCCCCTTGTTCCCTGAGACGACCGCGCCGTCTCTTATGTTCTTTGGGTATTTCGCCTTTAACGGCGTATAGAGGTAATACGGGGCTGTAAGGACTACCTTATAGTTATTTTCGATCACGTGTCCGGCAACTTCGTCAAAGAGGCTGTTGGCGTTGTCGGTAACGGGGTCGAGCGATTCTTTAAATAAGGACTCGTCCTGTATATTCCTTATCACCATGGGGATGAGGCCGAGGCCGTCGAAGCCCGCGCCTTCTGCGAAATCCGCCATCTCCTTCAGCTCCCCGATGTTGCTCCTCATAACGACCATGTTTATGAGGAACTGCGCTGTCATTCCCCTAAAGGCCTCTCTGAGCGCCGTTATGTTCTCTCTCACCCTTTCGAACTTGGCCCCGCTACGTATCTCCTCATAAGTCTTTTTGACTGGGCTGTCGAACGAGATGTGGATCGAATAGAGATTGCAGGAGGAAAGAGCGCGGATGACGCTCGCGTTCAGGAGGGTGGCGTTCGTTATTATCGATATCTCGCAGCCGTTATCCGAGAGCGCCTTCACGATGTCGATGAACCCTTTATGGAGCATCGGCTCGTATACCCCGCCCATCTGGATAAAACAGTTCTTAACGCCTTTAAGGCTTTCTATCTCGATCCTCTCGGCCTTTTGCGGGGCCATGTAGCTTATGTGGCACATCTTGCATTTGATGTTGCACCGGTTCACAAGGTCTATCTCTATAACCTTCGGCGCTCCGTCAAAGCCCTTTACCGCCGGGCTTTTGGAGGCCCTGTAGGGCCTTTCCTCCACCCCGTTCCCGTTTACCTTAAACAGCCTAAGCTCCCTTTCTTTAAGCCCCTCGATGCTTGAGTGCTTAAGGAAGTAGTTGAGGAAGAATTCAGACTCCTCTATATATATCGCCTTCGGGAAGTCCGGCACCTTTGCCGCGTCCCTCAGTGAGAGCACGAGCTCGTCGTCAGGCATTACCCCTGTGTATATGCCTGAGACGAACCCGGGCCTGTCTTTAAAGTAAGGGAGGTTTACCCTGTCTGAGAGCACCGCGAAGTTCCCCGCTTCCGAGAAATTGTCCGAGACGGCCTCTATCCCCTTGCCCCTGTTCTCGAAGAGTATTATCCTCCTGTCCTCGAGCTTGTATACGTTGACGCACTGCATGAAAAAGGAAAGGTAATAGCCCTTGCGCTCGATATATATCGTCCTTATGTTATCGGGCAGCTTATGTATCCCGTGATAGAACCCGGCTGTCCCGGTTATGGGCGCGTCCTCCGGGAACTTTATGTCCGTCTTCAGCTCGTCGTGCGTAAGGCTTATCGCCCCGGCGTAGCCGGGCATGTCCTTAAATAAATCAAGGTTCCTCTTATCCCCGAGGAACACGAACATCCCATCTCCTTCCCGTGCGTTTGAGAGCCTCAGCATGGGACAGCCCCCCTTGCCGGCCTCACCGGGCCTTTAAGCCTTAGGGTCTTTATCCCGCTGTTTTCCTGCAACGGCAGTATGCGCCCGGTCTTGGGTATCTCCATCGCGGTGGTTGACATCCCCTTGCCGTTATTAGGCCCGCAGTAATTATTATCACCGCCCTGATTCGGGTGCCAGACATGGTAGAGGAAGTGGGTCAGATGGAGCCTGTCCTTTACGCCGGAGTTAATGAGCCTCGCGGTCATCTCGTACGGCCCGCAGATGTGGCCCAAGTAATCGGCGTGCTCATCCGCCCCGCCTATCCTTATCAGGTCTTCCCTCATGGCCGAGAGGCAGGCGCCGTAGTTATATGTATGCCAGAGGTCCCTGTCTTCGGACAGGCTTGTGGCGGTCCTGTCGAAGCCTGCTGGGACGCCGTCCTTCGCGTTGACGCAGCCGTCGCCCGTGATCTCGTCAACGGGCGGGTAGTTGAAGGGGTAGAAGGCCTTATTAAAGTTCCTTATCTGCTCGAAGTGGAGCGCGAGGTTGTCGTCCCTTTCAAACTCTTTTATTACGGTCTCGACGAAGCTCGGCCTTATGATAGCGTCCGAGTCCATGACAGCCACGATCCTGCCTGAGGAGTTGAGGATGCCCGTGTTATACATCCTGTGCTTGTGGTAGCATTCAGAGGTGTTGTTATCCATCACTATCCACGTATCTACGGGCGGCGGCACCCCGGCGGATGAGTTCCTCCTTATCATCTCTTTTATCTCTTTCGCCTCCCGGGAGTAGAACTCTATCCAGACGACCTCGAACCTTGACCTGTCGATCCTCTGCCTGTTAAGGTACTCAAGGGTATGAAAGCTCTCCCTCACGCTCCAGTCGAGCAGTATTATGCTGACATCGGGCAAACCGGAAAATGTCCTCTTACGCAGGAAGCGCACAGTCAAGCCCCCAGAAGGCTTTTGGATGAAACGAAATAAGAAACAGAGTTCTCAACCTCCCTTATCGAACCGCCCTTGAAAACAAGGCCCCTCTCGTAGCCGTCCGATTGGGCGCGGTTTATATCAAATGGCTGGCCCTGCCGTATGCCGTAGAATACGCCCTCGGCCTTGATTATGTTGTATCCGTGTAAGCCTTCCCTGATAAGCCGGATATCGGCAGGGTTGTCCCTTTTAAGCCCTGCTATATCCGGGGCCGAAGGCCTTAAGCCCTTAAGCTCAGGGCATTCTTCCGGGTCATAACCGTAAAACCCGCCGTTGAACTTTACGATATGGAGCCTTCGCTCTTTTGCATTCTCCCCTTTTGCAATCGCGCCCTCCTCCTCTTGCCCGCAAACGGCATCGGGCCTCGCGCTCCTGCCCGCGCCTTTGCCCTGAAGGACGTCCTTTATCACCTGCTCCGCGAACGGCCCAACGCCGAAGCCGTGCCTGTGGAGCTCAAGGACAACCCTCTCGAACCTGCGCCTCCTTACCTTGTCGTCTATGCAGGGGTTCTCGCTGTACCATAAATTGTCAGGCACCATGTGCTGGAACTCTTTCAGTATCTCATTCTTATCCCCCCTGAATTTTATGCCGTACTCCTCGGGGCTCTCCCAGTAGATGGAGCCTGACATGAGCATCAGCGGGTTTATGTTGGCGACCCTTCCTATGAAGGGCTTATTTTCCGCTATGAGCGAGACCGATTCCGTTATGTCCTCATCGGTCTCTCCCGGAACGCCCAGTACGATATTGACTTCAGTATATATGCCGGCGCCTGAGCAGTCCTTAAGGTTGCGGGATATCATATCAAGGGTGTAGCCCTTCTGCTGGAGCCGCAGGGTGTTCTCGCTCCATGCGTCCACGCCGAACCTTAAAGAGACGAACCCCGCCTCTTTAAGCCTGTCGAAAAAAGCGCGATCGCTCCCCTTATGAATGCGGAGCTGGCCCGTAAGCTTTATAGTGAGCCTCCGCCTGATTATCTCGCCGCAGATCTCAAGGAGCGCCTCGGGCATGCCGTTTAGGTCGCTCTCGTTGAACATAAACAGGTCGCAGCCCTGATTGGCGAGGTACTCGAACTCATCGACTACATTTTTCGGCGAGCGTATCCTCCAGAAGAACCTCTCGGCGCAGAACCTGCATCTGCTCCACCTGCACCCCCGGCTCGCTATTATGGGCGTCAGCTGGTAGTGGTTGAAATTACGGTAAACATCGAGCCCGTACCATTCGTACCTCGGCATCTCGATGGAATCGAGGTCTTCCGGCATCGGGCCGGGCCTGAATTTTACGCCGGCCGGCTCGAACCTCGACATGACCCCGGCAATACCCGTGGGCCTTTCGCCCGAAGCGAGCCTCTTTACGAGGTCGCCCACTATGAGGTCGGCCTCGCCTATGACCATGTAGTCGGCCTCAGGGAAAGCGAGCCTGCCGATAAAGGGGTGATAGCAGCTGTAGCCTCCTGCAAGGATGACGGTATCCGGCAGGGCCTCCCTTACCCCCTTTGCCACCTCTTTCGCGAATTTTATGTTGCATGCCTGAATGGAAAAGCCCGCTATCTTCGGCCTTGCCTCAACTATCGCCTTTATGGTCTCCTCGATCTCGGGCCTGAAGAAATCTATGGTGTCCTGCCTCTGCCAAAGCTCGTAGTTCTCGGCGAGCCACGGGTCTTCGGGCAGCCTTTTCCCTGAGGGCGTCAATACCGCCTCAGGCCCGTCAAAGAGGCGGTGCGCATGGAACCTGTGGTAGGCGATTATGTCGAGGTCTATCGTCTGGAACCTTACCCCTGCCTTTTTTAACGCGTTATTCACATACGCAAGGCCGTTCGGCATGAACGCCATGTTCCTCGAGGGGCTGTCTATAAGGACCATATCGAGCCCCGGCTTAACGGATATTTCAGGTATATCTATGGGGTATATCGAGCCATACTCCGGTATCCACGCGCTGTCCGGGACATGCACCCTCGCTATGTCCGCTATAACTTCCGGCGAGATTACGGATACCCCGTATTTAAGCCCTTTCTCCATCCTCCAGCGCTTTACAGCCGAAAGCTCCGAGAGGAATACGTTCTTTATCGAATACGGTATCTCGGACGGGGCGATTACAGGGATGCCTTCGATAAGGCCGCCCTTTGACCGGGGGTCGTCGTCGATAATGAATTTTATCGCATGCTTTAAGGAAGGTGCATGCTTAAGAAGATAATCGAAGAGCTTCCCCCTGCCGTAAAAGGCGAGGTCATGTTTTTTGATAAGGTGGACGCCGAGGAGCTCAAGGCATTTTATCTCAGCCTCCCCCGGCTCGTCCTTAAAAAGCCTGTAAGGGGAAAAGCGCACCTTCCCGCCCCTCACCTTTATCGGCCGCCCTCCGGGGCTTACATCCAGCGTTACTCTGATAGGGTCCATTCTGCCTCCGGCGGTCTTATCCGCGCCCTTTAGCGTCTTTGAGATGAATCCTTTAAACCTTTTCGGCATGTATTTTTTTATCTTCCTGAAGGCCCAGCTTGACCTCACGCTATCCCTCTGCCTCTCCATGATCAGCCCCGCGCCGCCTTTAATGCCGCCATCTCTTTCTCAAGCGACTTTACCTTTGAATCCCTTTCTGAAACCTCTTTTTCGAGGGCCTTCACCTTCTGGTTAAGCGTCATCAGCTCTTTACGCGCCTGCCTCGCGGATAAAAGGTCGATCAGTTCCTTGGCAAACTGGTGCGTCTTTGCTATCACGCACTTGGAGGTTTTTATGAGCTCCTTTAGCCTTTGCTTTTCTACGGCCCTCAGATCCGTCGGGCCGAGCTCCTGAGAAAGGGCGTAGAACATGCGCTTGTAAGCGATTATATTGAACCCCCTGTAGCCCTCTTCCACAAGCTCAGGGAAGAGGTGGGACAGACCGTCAACGATATTTTTTGTCCCAATTGGGTCCTTTGCCTCGGCGCAGAGCCCGAGGCCCTTGTATTTATTAAGCTCGCTTTCGCTGACCGATGTGATGTCTATATTACCGAGCGTCTGCGACATGGCGAAGAACCTCTCTCCGTACTGTATGAGATTGAACCCCTTATAGGAGTCCCAGAGTACGGGGCTGAGACAAGGGGATATCTCCTCGCCTATCGTCTTAAGGACCTCTTTAAGGGTCTTTGCCCTGACAGCGTCCGGCATCTTTCTTAAGATATCCTCTGTCACGGCGGCGTTGCCGCGCGAGCGCGGGATGGCGTAAACAAATTTTCCATAGCGCGTGATATTGTAATTCCCGGTCACGCCTATCGGGGGGGGCGCGAACTGGCCCTTTTGAAGCGGGTATTCAATATCTGTCGGCGCCCAGCCGCCGTCCTTCGCCCTTACGCTCCAGATGTTGTAATCGATAGAGTAGTCCTCGAATGCCCTGCCCACCGCGAGCACTACCCCGCAGTGGATCGACTCGTGGAAGTTCTCGTCCCTGCCCTCGTCAAGGAACTCAGGGTCGAAATCCGAGATCCTGCCGTCGCAGTCGTGGCCGCAGAGTATCCCCCCGTCCCTTTTTACAAGCGGCGAGTATTTCTCTATGTCCATCGAGACCTGCCCGTACCTGTGGTCGCCGTCTATGAAGACAAGGTCGAAGTCGTTCCGCTTAAAAAGGCCTGCCGTCTCTTCAGAGCGCGCCCTTATGGGGATTACCGTATCCTCAAGCCCCGCGCCGCAGACCCTCCTCCAGAAAAAGGAATAGACGTCCTTTTTCTTTGCCACCTCGAAAAGCTCTGTCCCGGGGCTCCCTTTCCACCAGTCGATGCACACGAGCTTTCCGCCGAGGGCCTTCGCGGCCCTGCCGAGGATGAGCGCCGTATCGCCGCACCAGCTCCCTATCTCTAAAAATAAGCACCCCTGCCTTGCCGCGGAAGCGGCAAGGGCCGAGAGCACCACCTCCTGCTCCTCGCCCTGAATCTGCCTCTCCCTTATCTCTATATCCATCCTGAATATCCATCCTGAGCGCGCCTGCGAAAAAAATAAAGCCCGGTTATTTTAAACAGGAGGGTGCTGACTTGACCCCGGATCGCCGGCGGGATTTGAAATGGCCCTGCCGCCTGAAGAAGAAGCCCGAAATCCTTCCCGGCTTCTTTCTAACAGGATGCGGAAAAAGTCCGTCCTGGCCTTTTTCCGCTACGGCTTAGCCGAAGTGAATTCGGCCAAGCCTCACAAATTGCTCGATTTTTCAGCCTCGCAATTTAGCAATCCGTCCATGTATTGCTTAACAGGTTGCTTTTTTTAGCAACCTGTTAGAAAACTATAATCCAAGTTTTCCGGCTGTCAAATATAGGGGGCTGGTTTTTTGGCGGGACCGTTAAACGGCCGGGATCCTGTAAAATTGCTAAAAGGATTTTGCCGGGATAGAGGGGAACTCCTCGAAAGAGGTCTCGAACCGGGCAAAACCGTCGAACTCCCCGTCTGTTTGGACTTTTATATGGATAAGGTCTTTCCTGTTGTCGATAAGAAGGTCCATATCCGGCCTCTTTTCAGCAACGCCTAAGTTTATGAAAAAATCCCCGCTGTTAGCGCTTAGCCTTATCGACCATTTTACCATGTTGACCGCGCCCGCTGCCGCGGGCGCGATGTCGATCCTGCACAACCTCGTATTCGTCCCATAGACGATCACCCCGTCAACGGTGGTTATGGCGAAGCCGAACATCGGATGGTCCACTTTTTCGTAAAAGACCACTCTCATATAGATATCGACCACCGTGCCTGAGCGGACATTCACAGGGTCGAGCACGCCTCCTGAGGCTACGAGGTAATCGATTACTTCCGCCCTCCTGTCCCCGTGCCTGTACTCGTTTTTATTGTAGCTCTTCCTCTTCGGGCAATTATCGGATAAAGGGGCCTCCTCGAAAAACCGCTCAAGCCCGTCCTTCCCCTCCACGATAGTCTTATGCCTCGATTCCATCCTGTCAACCGCCCTCAAGACATCCTCGTGAGACAAGCCGACGGCGCAGACGTCCTGCCCGGTCAGCCTGTTTATGCTGTCTTCGCTCGCGCCCCCTATATCAAAGCTCCCCAGCTCCTGAGAGATTGCGTAGAACCTCGGGCCGAAGTGCACTATGTTAAAGCCCCTGTAGCCCTCTTCCAGAACAACAGGCTCCGGCGCCGGGTCATCTATATTATTCGAAAAGAGCATGTCGATATAGCGGTTCACTACGGATTTAGGCTCCCCCCTGTCTATGATCCTGCCCCCTTCGAGCAGGATCGCGGAGTCGCAGTGCCTTACGACAGCCTCTGTATTATGGCTTACGAAGAGG
>JAUSLB010000150.1 GCA_030646655.1 Deltaproteobacteria bacterium
AGCCGCCGGTTCCGCGAAGTCGTCGCCCCAGTCCTCAAGGAAGGTATGCGCCGGCAGTATTAAATCAGCAAGCGCGGTCGTCTCATCCATAAAGCTTGAGAACGAGACTATGAACGGGATATTCTTTAAGGAGTCCTCGAGCTTGGCGGCCTTGGGCGTAGTGAATACAGGGTTTGTGTTGTATAAAGCGAGCGCCTTTACCTTCGACGAGGCAACCGCCGATGAAAGGGCCGTTATCCTCTTATTCAGGTCAACCCCTGCCCTAAGCGGGTCGTCAGGGTTCGGGAGCACGCCGCCCTTTACTCCGAGGTTGCCGGCCAGGTGGTTTAAAATGTTTATTGCGACAAGCCCTGATACGCCGTTCTCGTAGGATGACAAGGCCTCTCCGCCTACGGCGAGGCTCGGGCGCGTCTGGGTGAACTCTTTGGCTATCCCGTAGATGCGCTCTTCTTTTACATCCGTTATTTCCGCTATTTCCTTAGGCCTATACGCGCTTAAGACAGCCCTCCAGACGGACGCTTCCCCGCCCCTGTAATAGCCCTTTTCGATTATGGCATGAGCTATGCCGAGGGCCAATATAGCCTCTGTGCCGGGCTTAGCCGGCACCCACTCGTCGGCGTTCGCGCCTGTAACCGAGATCCTCGGCTCTATTTGAACGAATTTCCCCCTCGCGCCCTCGCCCTGCCTCATCTTACCGTAGCCTTTGCTGAAGTTTACTGGAGAGAGCCATGTCGAGCCGAAGTCTGCGCCGAAGGAGAGTAAGTATTTAGTGTTCTCGATATTATAGTGAGGGATGGCATTAAGCCCCATCGTCGCCTGATTGGCGAAGACGAGGTTCCTGTTCTGGAACAGCTCGTACTGGATGAGGTTCGGCGACCCAAAGCCGGACATGAAATTATTTACGAGCTGGTTCAAGTGGCCGTGGAGCTGGGAGGTCAAAAGATAGAACTTATTCGCCTCTCCGCTTTTACGGAGCTCCGAGAGGTTCTTTGTAAGCTCAGCGAACGCTTCGTCCCAGGTGACTTCAGCATATTCGCCGCTGCCCCTCTCGCCTTTTCTCTTAAGGGGCCCTTTGATCCTGTCCGGGTTATAGAGGCCCTGAAGGCTTGCCTGCCCCCGCGCGCACAGCCCGCCCTTGCTTACGGGGTGGTTGGGGTTGCCCTCTATCTTTTTGGCCCTGCCTTCCATGACGCGGACGATTATGCCGCAGCCTGAGTTGCACTCGCCGCACAGGCTCGCGTACCAGTTGGCTACCCCGGGCACTATCTCCTCGGGAGGGACAAGATAAGGGATGAGCTTTGCGCCGGGAGTCTGGCTTACTTTGCCGATTACAAAGCCGAGCCCCGTGCCTGCGCCGCCTATGCCTAAGAATTTTAAGAAATCCCTGCGTTTCATCTTTAGCTTAAACCCTATTAAGCTTATTTATGGCAAGTCCAGCAGTCTCTTCCGTTCTTAACGCCCTTTTTGGTGTGGCAGCTTAAGCACCACCCCATCTTAAGCGAGGCTACCCTTGTTATCCTGTCCATCGCGGGCACGTCCCCGTGGCAGTTCATGCACTCAACACCCGCCCTGACGTGTCTTTTATGCGGGAAATAGACATAATCGGCGAGGTTATGTACCTTTATCCACGGGATCGTCTCTTTCTTATCCCAGTAAGCCGCTACCTTCTGTATTTCCGGCGAATCGGTCTTTATTACCTTATGGCACCCCATGCACCTCTGTACATTGGGCACGCCCGAGACCCTTGACCTCTCGGCGTATATATGGCAGTACTGGCAGGGGATCTTGTTGTCGCCCGCGTGTATCTTATGGCTGAAATTTATGGGCTGAACAGGGGCCCTGTCCGAGAAGAACTGCTGCTGAATCCCATAACCTATTGCCAACGATATGATGCCGGTCAGGGCGTATAGGATAAGCTTTTTCATTATCTCTTTTTAAAAATTTAGTTTTCCCGGTCTTTTTAAGGCGAAAGCGTCTAACAGAATGTTGAAAAAGTCCGTCCAGGACTTTTTCACCTCGACTTGGCCGAAATGAACCCGTCCAAGTCTCACATATTGCTCGACTTTTCAAGTCTTGCAATATGGCAATCCGTCCATGGATTGCATTGGCAGGATGTTGAAAAACAACCTGCCAAAGAGCATAAAGGCACCTATAGCAGTAGGCCCTTGCCTGTTTTAGTTCAAGCCCCTGTTAAAGATTTTTTTCGCATATCCCGGGACCTGAATCCACCGGCTGTCCTATCGGGAATATGTTGCGGGAGGATACACAATGTGTATTACTCCGGCTTCTGTCGCCTTAGTAAGAGAGTAGTAGAATAAAAGGAAGAAACTGTATTAATATAAAAAGTATAACTTTAGTGTGGGAGGGATATTATAACAAGTATAATTCCTTGTCAAGTGGTTTTTCAAAAAAAATTCGCGTTTTGAGACGTTCGATAAAGTCAATGGCAGCCGCCCCTAAAGCGGCTTTGGAGGGCTTTGGCTTTTTTATGTTATAATTTTTTCCTTATGGGTCCAGGACTTATAAAAAATATCGTAAGAGAGCTCGATTGCAGCTTAAAAGGCGGGGTTGTCTCGAAGGTCCACCAGCCTGACGAGCGGAACCTCATATTGAAGGTGTTCGTTAAAGGCGCGCCTCCGGCCTTGATCATCTCCGCCCACCCGAGGCTCTCAAGGATACACCTGACCAAGAGGGATTTTTTAAACCCCCCGGCCCCGCTCCGTTTCTGCGCCTTCCTAAGGAGCCGTATCCTGAACGCGAGGATAGAGGAGATTAGTCAAATCGAAGGCGAGAGGATAGTTGAGATTAAATTAAGCAAAAGGCAGGACGATGCCTTCGAGCCCTTGACGCTTCTGGCGGAGCTTACAGGAAAATCGAGCAATATCATATTAATCGATAAGGACGGGGTTGTGCTCGACGCCCTTAAATACTTCCCCCCCGATTCCCCGAGGCCCGTTATGCCGGGGGACAGGTTAAGCCCATTGAAGCCTGTCCATCCGCCTGAAGGGGAGATGCCCCCAAAAAAAGGAGATGAGAGCTGGAACGAGGCGGCCGATGAGCTCTATTCGGCGCAATTGGATGAGGAAGGGCTCACCTTTGATAAAAACCGCTTAAAGCGCGCAATAGCCGAGGCGCAAAAGAGGCTTACCCGGAAATTGGCGAACCTTAACGGCGATAAGGAGAGGGCAGGGGCTGAGCTCGATTACTATAAGATAGGCGAGCTACTCACCTATAGTATGGGAAAGATAAAGAGGGGCATGCGGGAGGTGGAGGCGATCGATTACGCTAAGGTCCCGCCTGAGAAGGTCTTAGTAAGGCTCGATGAGCGCCTGAGCCCAAAGGAGAATATCGAGAAATACTTTAAAAGGGCAAAAAAGTCTAAAACAGCCCTGTCTCTCTTAAAGGAGCGGATCCCGGAGGTGGAAAGGGATCTCGAATACACAGGCGAGCTTACATATGAATGGGAGCAGGCGGATACAAAAGAAGACCTCACTACGCTTGAGGCCGAGCTTATCTCCGCAGGGTATTTAAAAGGCGAAAAAGCGGAGAAAGCTAAGGAGGAGCCCAAGGCTGAACCTGTGAGGAGGTTTAAGTCCTCCGAAGGCTTTGAGATAATCTGCGGCAAATCGGGCAGGGGAAACGACCTGATAGTAAAAGAATACGCCAAAGGCGAAGACATCTGGTTCCATGCCTCCAAAGTGCCCGGAAGCCATGTGCTTATTAAGGCGGCGGGTAGAAAAAAGGAGCTTACTGAAAAGACCATAGAGGAGGCGGCGTCCTTAGCGGCCTTCTTTAGCAAGGCGCGCGGCTCCGGCAAGGCGGAGGTCGTCTATACGGAGGCGAAGAACGTAAAAAAGCCCAGAGGCGCGAAGCCGGGGATGGTGACTATCAAGGACTACAAGACCATAATGGTCGAGCCGAAGGGGATGGGGTAAAAGCTCATTTAAGTAAAGAGATAAATGTCAGAATGACATTTCAGATTGGAGGAAGAAACATGAAGATTAAGCACATTACTCTTAAGGTAAAGACCCTTGACGAGATGGCGGCCGATTTCAAGCGTGCATGGAAGGAGGCAGGCAAAGGGAGGTCCGTTCGTGAGGCCGCTGAGACCATTTGTTTTGACACCGTGGAGGATATGCAGAAGTTCCTCTCGCCGGAAAGGATACGGCTTTTAAAGACGGTGCATGAAAAAACCCCCAAGTCCATCTATGAGCTTGCGAAGATGCTGGATCGGGACAGGAAAAACGTCACCGAGGACGTCAAGATGCTCGAGGGTGTCGGCCTCATAGAAAGAAAAGCCGCTAAGAACGGCAAGCAGAAGGTGGAACTCGTTGTTGACTACGACAGGATACAGATGGATATCGCCGTTTAGAAAGTTTGGGAAGGGATGGTGGGCTGAGCCCACCCTACAGGGCTAATTTAAAGGGTTCAGGTTTACAACCTGAACCCGCGTTAGTTTACTGGAGAAGGACGCAAAGAAGTTTATTGAAAACGATGGATCGAAGCGGTATCGTATTGAATAACTCCGCCATTTATGGCGGAGTTATTGATGGTAAGGTGTAGTCTTTTGTATTTGTCCGTCTCACCCACCTTAAAAACGGCGGGTTACGGCGGACACACCATACAACGCATCCAGACTTTGTTACCTATGACCGTGAGAATCTTTTGAGGCATACCGATGCCGCGGTGCGGGTGCTTGCTGGGAAGTTATGGATGGTAGTAGGAAAGGGAGATGGAAGTAATTTATTTTTCGGTAATTAGGGAATGGAATGGCGGCATAAAATGGTCGCTACCCCTATTTTGCCATTAATAATAGTGAGGGTGTCCTCAGCAATCCCATACTTTTAATCTTGAGGAGTGAATAAGGTGATAAAAGGCACCATACCGCAACTGGCTGATA
>JAUSLB010000152.1 GCA_030646655.1 Deltaproteobacteria bacterium
TATCTCAACGCCGGGGAAAAGCGGGTCCATCGGGGTCGGCCTTATGTCATAGACCGCCTTCTCGGTAACGCCCACGAAGACGAGCTTGTCTTTTATCGCCTCTTCGGGGATTTTGCCGTTCATCACATCCGATGCGGAATAGGTCTTAAACGACCCGGCGGTCCCGTAAAAATTGAGCGAAAAAGCGCCCTGCTCATCGAGCGGGACTTTTTTCCCGGCTACGTCAACGGAGTCTATGCCGTAGAGCGCCATGTTAAGGACGATATCGCCTGAAAGGTATTTCCTCAGCGCCTCAAGGGGGAGGGACGGGTATATATCCGGGCCCCATTTGAATACGAGGTGGGCCTGCCTGTAGATGCCGTCAGGCTCGGGAACGGTATTGAACGCGCCGAACCCCGAGGCGCCCTGCCCTACAATGGGGATGTTCGCCTCGATGGAGCTGAATTCCGGGCCCGGAAAGTCAGGGGCCGCGTTCTCAGACAAAAAATTCAGGAAGCTTATCTTTGAAGAGTTCAGCTGCGCCAGCGAAGCGGGCTTGGGCTCCTGCGTCGAGTCGTTCCTGAAGAAATACCCGAGCACCGTATTGCGCGAATCTTTAATGGCGGATGAAAGGGACTTGTCAGAGGAGAGGTTCTCCTCTTCTGAAAAGACTATATCGAGGGCCGTTACCCTTGAGGGCTTAAGGGCCTCTATGAGGCGGGCTGTCTTTTCCCTGTGCCACGGCCAGCGGCCATGCTCGTTTACGCTTTTTTCGTCTATCGCGACTATTACGACTTCTTCGGGGGCCGGGCTTTCCCCCCTTGCCGCGAACATCGCATCCGTCGCATTAAGGTCGAGGACTGAAAGGAATCCGGGCCTGTACCAATAAGCGGAAAGGATTAACAGGGAAGATAGGACGCCGAGGAGAAAAAACGCGCTCCTGTCCTTCAAAGGGCGCATCAGTCGCCCTCCAGAACCTTTATGAAGAGCTCAACGGTATCCTTGTGGCTCCCCTCAGGATACTCGCCGGCATACCTTTTGAAAAGCCTCAGGGCCTCGCTCTTTTCGCCGAGCTCCATGTTTATAAGCCCGGCTGAAAAAAGCGCGTTCTCCGCGAAGGGCGGGGTAGGGTACTTCTCAACTACCTCCATGTACTCCTTTAACGCGCTTAGAGGCTCATTTAAGTTCCTCGAAAGCACGGTGCCCCTGCCCAGATGGGCCTCCGCCTTTATTGAAGGCAGCCCGGTCAAGTCTATCGCTATCTGGAATACATCGAGCGAGTCCGTGAATTTCTTGCTGTCAGCGAGGTAGTTGCCGTAATTTATGTTCCACCTTGCCAGTATCTCAGGGAGCCTTCCTGCCCTCTCCCACTCCACCGGCCTCTCAACGTCCGTTATCGCCTCAAGCTCCGCCCTCACCTCCTCAAGCGCCGAGCCGGGCGTGACCGCCACAGGCTCGATAGGCTTTCCGCCTTTGGTATTCTCGGTCATGCCGCCTTCGGAGAGCTCGACGGACATATTGTCGTCCCCGCTCACGGTTACGGTATCTTCTTTTCCGAAAAGCACGTTTGCCGGGCCCTCGTTCATCACGATGAAATCGGTTCCCTTTACGCCTGAGGTGCTCGTCGGGGTCTTTACCTTTATATCAGTTGAGCCGGTGAACTTATTTATGATCGCCCTCATCTTGCCGGCTGAAAGCGAGTAAACCGCGCTCCTTTTCCGGGATTTAAGGAGGTATTCCGTTATCTCGAGCTCGCTTAGGTTGCCGACATTGAGCTTCGAGCCGTCGGAGAACTTTAGGCTCATTTTCCCGTCGCTTCCGGTCTTGACGCTGTCGCCGGGGCCGAGATCGATACCTTTAGACGCGACCGTCCACTTGGAGGAGTCCTTTGCCTTGTAATAGGCCGCGCCGCTCAGGCTTTCGATCCTGCCCGCGGGCTCGGCTGATAAAGACAAAGGAGGAAAAACGAAATAAAGAACGGATGCTAAAGCAAGGAGAAAAGCGGGGAAGACCTTTTTTATTCTCTTAAAAGCCATTCAAGCTCACCCTTTCCCAAAACGCCGGTTACAATGAGCCTCAAAGATATCGTTTCACCAGAGGGTATCGGCTCCGCTCCGGCCTCGGAGTACTTGGGGAACTTTACCAGATATCCTGAGCTCCAGAGGTCAGAGTACGGGAAGAACTCCCTTATCAGCGGGTCTGAGGCGTCAACCTTTGCGACCGAAATGGGCTTAAGCCTCGCGCCTGTATCGTCCTCGAGGTAGAGCTTCCAGATAGAGTCCGGCCTTTCAAAATCGTTCCACTTCTGGTCAGGGGTATAGGCGGTGAAGAAGAACTCGTTGTATCTGTCAGCCTGATCCATCTCCCTTACAAGAAGGGCGTCTTTCAAGCTCTCTTCGAGCTCATAGCTATTGACGAAACGGGTTATGTAGGCCTTGCGGAATTCAGGGTCTTTATACGTGGCCGTAATGTAGAGGCGCGCCTCAAGCCCCTCATATATCTTTTTTCCCCTCGTCCACTTCTTTAAGACCTCCTGATACTCCGGC
>JAUSLB010000109.1 GCA_030646655.1 Deltaproteobacteria bacterium
CTTTTTATTTCCACCCTTCCTTGACTTCAGAAAAAATTCCTAATTTTTAGAAGCAGCTCTTATATAATTTTCATCCTGAAAAGAACAGGGCTTTAGCTCCGCCTAAGCCCTAACAGGCTGTTGAAAAACTGACTAATGCAATCACCGTATGGGGGACGGATTGCCTCTGGATGCTCGCCAGCTCACGAAGTGACAAGGCGAGCCGTATCAAAGAAAGATTTCCTTGCCAGACTGGACGAACTGCCATTCACTCCGGCCAAGTCGTGGTTGAAAAAGTCCAGGACGGGCTTTTTCAACACTAATAAGACAATGAGATTATATCGGGAGTAGGGCCCGGGGTCAACCTGTCTTGGGGAACTCCCATGTAGCGTACTTGCACTTTGGATAATTCGAGCAGCTGAAAAAGACCCTCCCCTTCTTCGTCCTCCTCTCAACGAGCGTCCCGCCGTCCCCGTCCGGGCAGGGTATGCCTGTGGAGTACGGAAGAGTCGTCTTGCAGTCAGGGTAATCGGAGCAGGCCAGAAATTTCCCGAACCTGCCGCTCTTTACCACCATAGGCTTGCCGCACTTGGGGCACGGGGTGTCGGACACCTCGGCCACCCTCTCGAGAGCGGTCACTTTGCCTTGCTCGTCGGTAGTAAAGTCCTTCGTGTTCTTGCAGTCAGGATAGCCGGAGCAGGCGAGGAACTTGCCCTTCCTGCCCCACTTTATGACCATCATCTTGCCGCACTTTTCGCAAACGATATCGGTGGCGACCTCTTCGGCCTTGACGTTCTTCATGTCCTTCTTGGCCTTATCGAGGCTCTCCTTAAACGGCCCCCAGAACTCGTGCATGGTCTGCTTCCACTGCATGGTGCCTTCCTCTATCATGTCGAGCTCCTCTTCCATGCGCGCGGTAAACTCGACGTCGAGTATCTCCGGGAAGGATTTCACGAGCATGTCGGTAACGAGGAAGCCGAGCTCGGTGGGCTTAAGCTGGGTTTTGTCCTTCACCACGTATTCCCTGTCCTGAATGGTTGAGATGATCGCCGCGTACGTGGAGGGCCTGCCTATGCCGTTTTCTTCGAGCTCCTTTACCAAAGACGCCTCCGTGAACCTCGGTGGAGGCTGGGTGAAGTGCTGGGCAGGGGTTAGCCCGAGGAGCCTTAAGACCTCGTTTTCCGAAAGCGGCGGGAGCTTCTCCTCCTTCTCCTCCTCTACATCCTTGCCTTCCATATAGACGGCTGTAAAGCCCGGAAACCTGACGGTCGAGCCTGAGGCAGAGAATATGAAATCCCCGGCCTTTATTTGCGCCCTCGTCTGGTCGATTATCGCCGGCGCCATCTGGCAGGCCAGAAACCTGTTCCAGATGAGCTGGTAGAGCCTGAACTGGTCTTTCGACAGGTATTCCTTTACAGCCTCGGGCGGGTACTGGAAGTAGGTCGGCCTTATCGCCTCGTGCGCGTCCTGAGACTTCTTCTTCGTCTTATAGATATTGGGTTTGGCTGGCAGGTACTGGGGCCCGTACTTCGCCTCGATTAAGGAACGGGCCGCCTCTATCGCCTCGTTCGATATCCTCGTGGAATCTGTCCTCATGTAGGAGATGAGCCCCACCGGGCCCTCTTCCCCTATCTCGATCCCCTCATAGAGCTGCTGGGCGAACATCATCGTCTTTTTCGCGGTAAAGCCGAGCTTCCTTGAGGCCTCCTGCTGGAGCTTGCTCGTTGTGAAAGGCGCGGCAGGGTTCCTCTTGGTCTCTTTTGTCTCGACCTGAGCGACCTTCCATTCAGCGCCCTCCAATCCCTTTAAGACCTCTTTTGACCCGGCCTCGTCCTTAAGCTCTATCTTTTTGTCATTCTTTTTTACGAGCTTGGCGCTGAAGGGCTCGCCCGTCTTGCCTTCAAGCTCTGCGGTAATAGACCAGTACTCTACGGGGATAAAGGCCTGTACCTCCCTCTCCCTTTCGCATATGAGCCTTACCGCGACGGACTGAACCCTTCCGGCGCTTAGGCCCCTGCGCACCTTATCCCAGAGTATCGGGCTTACCTGATAGCCCACGAGGCGGTCGAGCACCCTTCTGGCCTGCTGGGCCTCGAATTTGTTCTGGTCAAGGCTTATTGGGTGCTCTATGGCCTCCCTTACGGCCTTCTCCGTTATCTCGTTAAAGAGGACCCTTAAGGTCTTCTCCTTTTTCTTGTCTATCTCCTCGGCTATGTGCCACGCTATGGCCTCGCCCTCCCTGTCAGGGTCAGGGGCGAGGTATATCCTCTCGGCGGCCTTCCCGGCCTTTTTCAGCTCCTTGATAATGGCGGCCTTGCCCTTTATTATCTCGTAGTGCGGCTCGAAGTCGTTCTCAATCTCGACCCCTAATTTGCTCTTGGGCAGGTCTTTTATGTGGCCTACCGAGGCAAGCACCGTGAAGTCCTTGCCGAGGAACTTATTTATCGTCTTTGCCTTTGCGGGCGATTCGACTATTACGAGTGATTTTCCCATACCTCTCTTATTCTATCCTAACCTGTTTTTTTTGTTCTGCCGGCAACACGGTCGATAAAGGGGCTTTAGTAACCTTATTGCCGGGGACGATGGATGAAAGCGACTTCGCTGAACGCAATAAGGAGGGCGCAGTCCAGTAAAAAATTATAACACAATGGGGGTTTTTAGCCCGCTTTTTCAGGCCTTTTTAAAACCTCCTCAAAAAGCATTTGCCCGGCCTCTGCTGGACAAGGCCCTTCAGCTCCATCTCAAGGAGGAGCGATGACGCCCTGCTGACAGGAAGGCCGGTCCTCTCGACGATCCCGTCTATGTGGACAGGCTCCGTGCCGAGGGAGTCCCAAACGAGCTTTTCTTCTTCCCCCATCCCCGGCAAGGCCTCTTTTTTAGTCCGCGGGGTAAATTTAAGCCCGAGCGCCTCGGTTATATCCTCGGCGCTCTCAACAAGCCTCGCGCCTTGTTTTAAGAGCTTGTTCGCACCCATGCTCTTTGGGGATGTCACCGGGCCCGGCACAGCGAAGACCTCCCTGTTATATTCGAGCGCGAGCCCCGCTGTCATCAATGACCCGCTCCTTAAAGGGGCCTCGACCACGAGAACTCCCTCCGAAAGCCCGCTTATGATCCTGTTTCTCCTCGGGAAGTTCTGCGGCAGGGGAGGCGTTCCGAGCGGAAATTCCGAGATGACGAGCCCCTTTTCGATAATCTCCTCATAGAGCTTCTTATTCTCCCTCGGGTAAGGCGTATCAACCCCTGTGCCGAGGACGGCTACGGTAAACCCGCCTGAGGAGAGCGCTCCTTTGTGGGCCGCCATGTCGCAGCCCCTTGCCATGCCGCTAACGACCGTAACCCCCATGCCGCCCAGGTCCCTTGATATGCTCTCGGACATCTTAAGCCCGTAGTGCGTAGGGTGCCTCGTGCCTACAACGGCTACGGAAGGCCCTTCGAAAGAGGCCTCGCCCTTTGCGTAAAGGACGCAGGGAGGGTCGTATATCTCTTTTAAAAGGGCCGGGTAAAGGGGGCTTTCGAAGGTGATTATCGTAACGCCCTGGCTCTCTATCAGCGCCAGTTCCTTATCGACCCGCTTCCAGTCCTCGAACCCGGCTACTGACTTGGCGAACGCGGCCGAGAACGCCTCAAGGCCCTTTCTGGTCTCCCTGAATATCGCCTCAGGAGGCCCGAACCTCTCGATGATGCCGTTTATGGCGAAGCGCTCGATCCCTTTTAATCTGCTCAGCGCGAGCCAGTATTTAAGGCTGTCACTCTCCACTAAGGCCCGGGGACAAAACTATTTATGCTTACAATAAAAGGGGATGGCGACATGCCATCCCCGTAGAAAAAGCACTGGTGATGTAATCCTAATCAGCCCTGACTGTAGCGACGGAATCGCCCCAGTTTATGGGCTTAAGGCTCTTTACGACAACGCATGAAGAGGTGTTCTCATCGGCGTCGAGGACGACAAGGGTGCCGAGCTCGATGGGCGGCAGCGTTACGAGTTTGCCTTTACTAAGGGGGTCGGGCGCCTTCCCGGCCTCCCTGAAGATGCGCATAATATTGCCCTTCTTAAGGCCGTCGCGGCTGCCCCTGTCAATGTACGCGATATCACCTTGCGATAAGTTCTCTTTGTCTTCTATCGCAGCCACGATAAAGCCCTTGACATCGGCATCCGGCTCGGTTATCTCAACCTCAGTGACAGGGGGCCTAAAGGCCCTTACCCTTGCCCCTGCCTCGATCTCCTTATAAGAGGTGTCGATCCTGCCCTCGACGACATCGCCTGCCGAAGTTACTGTCAGGCTTCCGAGCGTCTCTATGGCGTTGCCGATTACAGCCTTTGTGACAGGGTGCTTTATGGATTTGCCTACGGCAAATATGGAAAAGCTGTCGCCGGGCTTTACTGCGGACCTGTCCTTAAAGGAGATGAATACCTGCTCCCCGTGGGTCACAAGCAGTTTTTCCTCTTTTGCGGCGATTATCGCCCCTGCGGCATCGAGCTCCTTTCCGGTTATAAAGCCCCTTCTCTCTATGGAGCTCGACTCTACCTTAGGCCTCTGGGGGGCAGGCGGCGGCAACGGGACGGCCTCTTCCTTTTTCTCCTCCTCAGGCTCGAGCACCACTACCTTTTCCTCCTCAGGCCCGAGTTCGACCGTAGGGAGCTTCTCCGCCTCTGCCTCTTTCCTGCCTATTATCTCTATCCCGTCCGGGGTAACCTTTACGACGTTGCCCGGATAGATGAGATCGGGGTTTTTTATGTACGGGTTCAGCTTCCATATCTTCGGCCACTTGAAAGGGTTCTTAAGGAACCGCCCCGAGATGTCCCAGAGGGTGTCGTGAGGGACGATCGTGTAGAAGAAGACCTCTTCGTCTTTCGGCTTCGCCTCAGCGCTCTGGGTCTGGGGCTGGGCCTGAGCCTTGTCCGCCTCAGGTTCTTCCGTGGGGATAGCCACCTCGTCAGCCATGAGGCTCAACGGGGCTAAAAGGGAAAGCGATAGCAGGAGCGCGAATAGTTTTATTCTCATCTCGACCCTTCCTTTTTTTCGCCCGACAGCTTCTCGAGCGCCTTTTTGGCCTTGATAGCGGCCTCTGATTCCGGGTATCTTCTCGTCAGGCCCTGGAGCGCCTCCTTCGCGTCCTCGGGCCTGTTTATTTCCATAAGAGTGAAACCGACCTTAAGGAGCGCGTCAGGGGCCTTGTTCTCCCCGGGATACTTATCGGCTACTTCCCTGAACCTCAAAAGCGCCTTTTCAAAATCTTTTTCAGAATAATAGGACTCGCCTGCCCAGTAGAGGGCGTTATCCGCGAAACTGCTTTCAGGGAACCTCTTTACGAGCGAGAGGAAGGCCTTGCGGGCCTCGCCGTACCTGCCTGAGATGAAGAGGTCCTGCCCCCGGTTATAGAGCGCCTCAGGGGTGTCGGCCTTTGCGGGGCCGATAGACGCGGAAGCCGCCTTTTCCGTAGGCCTTTCCTGCCTCGCATCCCGGGGCATGTCCTGGGCCTTTCCCTCTTCGCCCAGAGGCACGACCACAAGCCCTGCCGGAGGCTCCTCAGGCACAACCGCGATCTTCTCAATGGCCGCGTTCGAGGCCTCTATCTTTTCGTGGAGGAGCGAGAACTTGTTCGACAGGTCGTCTAACTTCGCGCCCTTTTCCTCAACGGACGCCTTCATCTCGGCTACCTGCCTTGTCAAAAGCTCGATCGCCTTATCCCTTTCGTTCATGGATGCGCACCCTGAAAAGAGGAAGAGGGCTATAGGGAAGAGAATTAGCGGTCTTATTTTCATCTCCAGAAAATTAATCCCCTTTTGACGGTTTTGTCAAGCGGAATTTAAACCCGCGTTGAAAACCTGTTCTAACAGGATGTTGAAAAAACCGCCCGCTAAACAAAAAGCTAAAACCCCTCTATTATATTTACCTGATGCTTGGGGGGCCGGTCAGTGACAATCGTCACGATTACCCCTCCTTAAGGAGCTCCCTGATCTTTTTGCCGAGGGCATCCCTGCCCTCCCCTGTAAGGGATGAGAAGGTTATTGAGGCGCCGGCAGGGACAGCCCTTTTTATTTTAGCTATGCCCGATGACAGCTTACCTCTGGACAGCTTATCCGACTTGGTGAAGACGGTAACCGCCTGTATCCCGAGGCTTGCCGCCCAATTATAGAGGCTCGCCTCAGTCTCCCCTGCCTCCCTCCTCGGGTCGAGTATGATCAGCGCCCCTTTTAAAAGGCCCTTATCCAGACGGTCTTTGAAATAATCCCCTATCATCCGCTCCCATGACTTTTTCTCAGTGGCGCTCACCTTGGCGTAGCCTAAGCCGGGAAGGTCGACAAGGTAAAACGCGTTATTTATCCTGTAAAAATTTACGGTCCGGGTCTTTCCGGGCGTTGAGCTCGTCTTGGCGATCTTTCTCCCGGTAAAAACGTTTATAAGGGAGGATTTGCCGACATTAGACCTCCCGATAAGGGCCACCTCAGGGAGGCGGTCTTTTGGAAAGCCTGCGTCTTTTACCGCGCTCGCGGCGAATTCAGCGGACAGTATCCTCATCTTAAAAAGGAAGGCCTCATGTTAATGATATGACCTCCTCGTATGTGGTTATCCCCTGAAGCATCTTCCTGACAGCCGATTCCCTTAAGCTTGACATCCCCTCGGCCCTCGCGGTCTTCTGTATGAGGGTGGCATCCGAAGTCCTCGCGACTATCGCCTTGATCTTATCCGAGAAATCCATTATCTCGAAGACCCCGACGCGGCCCTTGTAGCCCGTGCCCCTGCATTCCGTGCAGCCCTCGCCGAACCAGACCTTGTACTCCTTGTCCTTGTCCTTAAGGGCGAGGCTCTCTGCCTCCTCGGGGGTCAGCAGGCGGGGTTTCCTGCAGTTCGCGCAAATCTTTCTTACGAGCCTCTGCGCCAGTATCCCGATGACGGTAGAGTTTATGAGGAAGGACGGGACCCCCAGATCCATCAGCCTCGTGACGGAGGACGGGGCGTCGTTCGTATGGAGGGTCGAAAAGACAAGGTGGCCTGTCAGCGCCGCCTGCACGGCGTTATCCGCCGTCTCCTTGTCCCTTATCTCTCCGACCATTATTATGTCAGGGTCCTGCCTTAAGATGGTGCGCAGGCTCCCGGCGAAGTCAACCCCTATCTGGGGCTGGACCCCAACCTGATTGAACTCCTCGACTATCATCTCTACCGGGTCTTCTATCGTGATTATATTCACCTCCGGCGACGAGAGAGACTTCAACGCCGAGTATAATGTGGTCGTCTTTCCGCTCCCCGTGGGGCCTGTGACGAGGATTATGCCGTAAGCCCTTTTAAGGAATGAGTTGAAGGCCTCAAGCTCTTTCGGGGAAAAGCCGAGCCCGCTCACCTGCTGGAAGAGTATCTCCGGGTCGAATATCCTTATTACGACCTTCTCGCCGAATACCGTAGGCAGGGTCGATACCCTGAGCTCGATCTCCCTGTCCCTGAACGCCGTCTTGATCCTGCCGTCCTGAGGCTTCCTCTTCTCGGCTATGTCCATCCTTGAGAGCATCTTTATCCTCGATACTACCGAGGGGTGGACAGCCTTCGGTATCGTATGGATGTAGTGGAGGACGCCGTCTATCCTCAGCCTTACAAGGGATTTATCCCTCTTCGGCTCTATGTGTATATCGCTCGCCCTCTGGTCGTACGCGTAGTGGAGGAGGTACTCGACGGCGTTCACGATGTGCTGGTCGGTCGCGTCGAGCTCCACCGCCCCTTTTAGCCTCACGTACTGCTCGAGGTTGCCGAGCTCCGTCGATTGCGCAAATTCTTTTTCAGCGGCCCCCACGGAGTACCTGAAGCCGTAGAACTCCCTTACTATCTTCAATATGTCCGATTTCGAGCTGAGGACGAGGGAGAGCTTCATCTTCCTCGTCGATTTAAGGTTCTCTACAGCCTCCAGATTGAAGGGGTCGGCCACGGCAAGGGTCACCACACCGCCCTTCTCCTCTATGGGGACTACGAGATATCTCTGCGCGAACGGCCTCGGTATATGGGAGGTGACTATGTCGAGGTTCAGTTTAAGGGGGTCTATCTTAAGGTAGGGGAGCCCGACCTCCTTCGCTATGGCCTCCGTTATCATGTCCTCCGTAACGGACTTTCTCCCGTCCGAGGCACTCGGCAGATTGAACGAGGCTATTACCTCGGCCGGGGAGACGGATTCGGCGAGCGCATGGAGCCTCTTGGATGAATAGAACGACTCCTGGGACTTTTTAAGCCGCGCCTTCTGGGCCTCGCCTTTGATGAGTATCTCGCGCTCCTGAGCCTCTGTAAGGAGGCCCTTCCTCTTAAGGAGGCCGGCTGCATACTCGATCGTAAGGGCTTTTTTTTCTGTCATTGTCAGGGCCATTCTATTATCAGGCAAGGAAAAGGGAAACAGTAAATGTGGGGAAAAAGGCCTTAAGGGTTAAGATCAGTGCGCATCCCCACTCCTGTCCTCTTCGGCGGTCCTCTCCTTTTCTTTATAGGCCTCCTGCCTTTTAGATTCGATCTCGACAATGGATTTAAGGAGGGCGTTGGCCTTCTCCTGCTCCTCTATCACTTTCTTTAAAAGCTTCTTTGTGCCGAATATGGAGAACGGCATGGCTATCCACAGGACGAGGATTACGCCGATGGAGATTACGAGGAAAAGGGCGAACGCGCCGAATATGACGAATGAGTCCTGATAGTATGGCATCCCTCCCCCTTTTACCCTATGGCGATCCTGTCAGGGGCGATCTCCCAGGATACCTTCTCCTGACTGGCTGACTTCATGTCCTTTATGGCTACCGTCCCTGACTTAAGCTCGTCATCCCCGAGTATGACGGCGTATCTCGCGCCCATCCTGTCGGCCTTTTTCATCCTGCTCTTAAGGGAGCCTTCCGAGAAGTCCTCTATTATCCTTACGCCCCTGTCCCTCCACGCCTTCAACAGAGCGACGCCCTTTCGCTCGGCCTCGTCCCCGAGCGCGATAAAGACGGTAAGGGGCCTCCTCTCCATGCCGTTCTCTTTTATGAGGAGGGCCACCCTCTCGATGCCTATGGCGAAGCCGAAGCAGGGTGTTGCGGGCCCGCCGAGCTCTTCAACAAGCCCGTCGTACCTTCCTCCGGCGGCTATGGCGTTCTGGGAGCCTAAGCCGGCCGAGGTTATCTCGAAGGTTGTCTTTGTATAATAGTCGAGCCCCCTTACCATCCTCGGGTTTATCGACGCCTCTATGCCGGAAAGCTCAAGACACTCCCTTACCTTGTCGAAATGCGTCTTGCAGGCCCCGCATAACGATTCAAGGATAGAGGGCGCGCTCTTTGTTGCCTCCATGCACCCCGGGTTTTTGCAGTCAAGGGCCCTTAACGGGTTCGCCTCTATCCTCCTTCGGCAGTTCTCGCAAAGTTTTTCCTTAACCCCTGAAAGATAGTCTTTAAGCCTCTGTTTATATACGGGCCTGCACAGGGCGTCACCGAGGGAATTCATCTGAAGCTCCGCGCCCCTTACATCTATCTCCTCAAAGAGCCTCATAAGCATCGTAAGGGCCTCGGCGTCAGAGCGGGGGCTCAAGTCCCCGAGTATCTCCGCGCCTATCTGGTAGAACTGGCGGTATCTCCCCTTCTGAGGCCTCTCGTAACGGAACATGGGGCCTGAGTAGTAGAGCTTGCTTACGGGATTTGCATACAGCTTGTGCTCGATATAAGCCCTTACGACCGGAGCCGTGCCCTCGGGCCTTAATGTCAAAGAGTCCCCGTGGCGGTCTGTAAATGTGTACATCTCCTTTTCGACTATATCGGTAGTCTCCCCTATTGAGCGCAGGAACAGCTCTGTCTTCTCCACTATCGGCACCTTTATCTCGGAGAACCCGTATGCGGAGAATATCTTAAAGGCGATATCCTCTATGCGCCTCCATACCTCGGTATCGCCCGGGAGTATGTCGTTAAAACCCCTTACGGCAGTTATGGACATTATGCGGCCTTCTCCATTATAACCGGTTTTTGCGGACAGGGCTCAGCCCATCCCGAAATTTTTAACACATCCATGCCATTTATGCAAGCAGGCGGGCTGTGCGCTACGGCGCCAGGCTTTAAACCCGCTTAGCCTTGACACCCCTGATGCGTTAGGTTATCTTCTATTATCCCATGTTTTAAGGGCTTAAATGTAAGCGGAGGGAAAAAATTGCGGAAAGAAAAGACAGAAGAGATAATCGAGGTCCTGCTACGCGAGCGCAGGGTATTCCCTCCGCCTGCGGAGTTTAAGGACAGCGCGCACATAAAAGGCGCAGAGGAGTACGAGAGGCTCTATAAGGAATCGATCGAAGAGCCCGAGGGCTTCTGGGACAGGATGGCCGGGGTAATCGACTGGACTAAAAAGTGGGATAAGGTCGTTGAATGGGATTTTAAAAAGCCCTCGGTCAAATGGTTTATCGGCGGCAGGCTCAACGCCTCCTATAACTGCATCGATAGGCACCTAAAGACATGGAGGAAGAACAAGGCCGCCATCATCTGGGAAGGTGACGACGGCGCATACAGGACCTTCACCTACCAGCAGCTCTCCTTCGAGGTAAACCGCTTAGCGAACGTCCTGAAGAGAAGGGGCGTAAACAAGGGCGACAGGGTCACGATATACCTTCCGATGATACCGGAGCTCGCCTTCTCGATACTTGCCTGCGCGAGGCTCGGCGCGATACACAGCGTCGTCTTCGGGGGGTTCAGCCCCTCGTCATTAAAGGACAGGATAATCGACTCCGCTTCCTCATTTGTAATCACATCCGACGGGGGCGTTAGGGGCGGGAAATCCATACCCATGAAAGAGAACTGCGATTCCGCCCTGAAGGACTGCCCCGCGGTAAAGACCGTCTTGGTCGTAAAGAGGACAGGCAATCCGATCAATATGAAAGATGGCAGGGACTTCTGGCTCGATGAGGAGCTGAAGGCTAAAGACCTAAACGGCTTCTGCGAGCCTGTCGATCTAGACTCCGAAGACCCGCTCTTTATCCTCTATACCAGCGGCTCTACGGGCAAGCCCAAAGGCGTTCTCCACACCACGGGCGGCTACCTCGTATTCTCCGCCCTCACCTTCAAGTGGATATTCGATTACAGGGACGAGGACGTCTTTTTCTGCACAGCGGACATCGGCTGGGTGACAGGGCACACCTACATCCTCTACGGCCCGCTCGCCTGCGGGGCGACATCGTTAATGTTCGAGGGAATACCCACTTACCCCGACCCGGGGAGGTTCTGGGAGATAGTGGATAAGCATAAGGTCAACACCTTATACACCGCCCCGACCGCCATAAGGGCCCTGATGAGGTGCGGGAGCGGGTGGGTCGACAGGCACGACACCTCGTCGCTGCGCCTCCTTGGCTCCGTAGGCGAGCCGATAAACCCTGAGGCGTGGATCTGGTACCATACTGTGGTAGGCAAAGGGAAGCTCCCGATAGTAGACACCTGGTGGCAGACGGAGACAGGCGGGATACTCATAACGCCCCTGCCCGGCGCAACGACCCTGAAGCCCGGCTCAGCCACAAAGCCCTTCTTCGGCATTAAGCCGAAGGTCTTAAGAGAGGACGGGAC